>NZ_JAGPXV010000029.1:0-20390 GCF_018070405.1 Micromonospora sp. D75 | reverse complement strand
AGATAGGGGTGCAGCGGGTCGACCTGGCGTGGCGCGCGGCCGGCGAGGAACGCCAGCCGGTCCTGCACCGGCGCCAGGTTCGGGGTGGTGAGCACCAGCAGCCCGTCCGGCGCCAGCACCCGGTGGCACTCTCGCAGCAGCGCCAGCGGGTCGTACACGTGCTCGATCAGCTCTCCGGCGAGCAGCCCGGCGAAGCTGCCGGCGCGGAACGGCAGCCCGCGGGTGGCGTCCAGGCAGACCGGCAGCGCCCGGCCGCCGGTCACCGCGCGCGCCGCGCCCAGCGCCGCCTCGGCCATGTCGGCGAGCACGAGCGGGCCGGGCAGCGCCGCCGGGTCGAGCATGCCGCGCGGTCCGCAGCCCAGTTCCAGCACCGGCCCGCCGCCGGTCACCCCCTCGGTCACCAGCCGGGCCGCGACCGCGCGGCGCACCCTGTGGTACGGGTCGTCGACGTACCCGTCGACCTCCGCGCCGTCGTGGTAGCGGCGGTGGTTGGCGTGCCGGCCGTGCGCCTGCGCGCGGTGCGACGACGTCCCGGTCGGCGGCTCGGCCATCACCCCTCCAGAGCGGACGCCGGCCCCGTCGGCGGCGTCCGCTCCAAGCCTCGCACCGGTCACGCCCGGCGGCGCGCATCCGGTCCGTGATGCGCGCGCCCGGCACGTCAGATCGCCCGCGCCCAGTCCAGCCGGGTGCTGTCGTCGTACTCGTCGCCGGGTATCCACCACTGCTCGCCGAAACCGCTGGTGGACACGATGATGTTGCCGCCGTCGGGGTACTCGTTCTCCGGCGGGATCGACAGCGCGGCGCAGTAGCGGCCGTCCGGGGAGAACACCGGGGACAGGTAGAACCGGGGTTCGTCGGTGAGCTTCTTCAGCCCGGTCCCGTTGATCCGCACCGAGGCGAGCGACTGGTTGAGCGTCTCCAGGTCCGACCAGCGGTATCCGGTGCAGAACACCACGCGCCCGGAGTCGGGCATGAAGACCGGCGAGCCGAACCGCTCGCCGGCCAGCGGTGTGTAGATCGGCCGCGCCCTGCCGGTCGCCAGGTCCAGCACGCGCAGCTGCGGCCCCTCGGAACGGCTGCGCCACCGCAGGGCGATCGAGGAGCCGTCCCGGGACCAGTCCGGGTCGGCCATGGTGTGCCCCTCGACCAGCACCCGGGTGGCACCGGTCGCCACGTCGACGGCGATCAGGCGGTCGTTGTCCTGCCCGGTGACCAGCGCGATCTCGGTGCCGTCCGGCGACCAGGTCGGCGCGCCGTAGCGGACGCCGAACGGGTCGGCGAGCAGCGTGCGCTTCTGGCCGGTGGTCCGGTCGTACACCGCGACGAACGGCTCCAGCGTGCCGTCGCCGGAGCGGGCCGTGTTGACCCAGGCCACGTACCGGCCGTCGGGCGAGGTCTTGGCGTGGTCCCCGTTCGGCAGCAGCTCCCGCGGCGTGGTGCGGCCCGGGTCGACCTGGAGCACACCCCAGCCGACGCTGACCAGCCACGGCCCGTTGACCGGCTCGGCGGCGGCCGCGCCGTGGGACGTGGCGGCCAGCCCGGTCGCGGCGGCCAGCCCGGTCAACGCGGCGGTACGCAGCAGGGCACGACGATTCAACGCTGTCATTCGACAACCCCCCGTGAGAGACGTGGCCCCCACCCTCCCGAGTGGATCGATAGACGGGAATCGGGCGAGCGGCCGCTTCACGCTCGGCTGCTCGTCCATCACCGCTGGTGAGACCGGCGAGGACCGGTACGCTCGCCCCGATGACCTCCGACGCCCTGCGCCGCGCCCTCACCGAGCCGGGTGACCCGCCGCTGCTCCCGCTGCCCGGCGTGGCGGTCGAGCTGCTGGCCGCCCTCGCCGCCCCGCCGCGCCTGGGCGCGCACCTGCGGCTGGTGCACGACGTCGCCTGGCACCTGACCGCCGCGTTCGCCGACCGGTTCGCCGCGGTGCCGTTCGACAGGCAGGCGGTGCTGTTCGGCGCCGCGGTACACGACCTCGGCAAGGTCGAGCATCCGGCCGAGCTGACCGGTCCGGGGTCCGCGCACGAGGAGGCGGGCTACCAGTTGCTGCTGCGCTTCGGCGTACCGGAGGAGCGGGCCCGCTTCGCCGTGACCCACGCCGCCTGGCACTCCCCCGGCGTGCAGTTGGAGGACCTGATGGTCAGCCTGGCCGACAAGGTGTGGAAGGGCCGCCGGGTCGCGGACCTGGAGCAACTCGTGGTCGACCGGCTCGCCGGCATCACCGGCCAGGAGCGCTGGCAGACGTTCCTGGACCTCGACGACGTGCTGGCCGAGCTGGCCGCCGGCGCGGACCGCCGGCTGGCGTTCCAGGCCGAACATCCGGTGTACGGCTGACGCCGGACCGAGGACGGCGATGAGTCCGGTGCCGGTGCGCGGTCTTCGGTGAGTCGGTGTTCTCCGAGTCTCCGGGAGGAAGCATGAGCACCAACGAAGTGCGGGGCCGGGTGCGGGCGTTCGTCACCGTGTCCCTGGACGGCTACGTCACCGGTCCGGACGACCACGCGGGTCAGGGGCTGGGTGCCGGCGGCGAGCGGCTGCACTACTGGGTGATGGGCGGGCCGTGGACGTACGACACGCCACGCGAACCCGGTGCCGGCATGACCGCCGAGGACCGCGCGTACTTCGACGAGCTGCTGGAGGGTGCCGGCGCGGCGCTGTGCGGCCGGGGCATGTACGACGCCGCGGGCGCCTGGGGCGGCCGGAACCCGTTCCAGGCGCCCCTGGTCGTGCTCACCCACCGCACCGCCGACCAGCCCGATCCGGACGCCGGTTTCCTCATGGTCGACGGGTTCGACGCGGCGCTGGCGGCGGCCCGGCGTACGGCCGGGGACAGTGCGGTGATCATCGGCGGGGGCGCCGACGTCATCCGGCAGGCGCTCGCCGCCGGCGTGGTCGACGAGCTGGGCCTGTCCACGGCTCCGGTGGTGCTCGGCGGCGGGAAGCGGCTCTTCGAGGGCTTCGACCGGGACGTCGATCTGGAGATCCGCGCCGTGCACCACTCGCGGTACGCCGTACACGTCCGCTACGCCGTCACCCGCCGCGCGAGCGATACCGATTGACTTTCGATAGGTTCCGCGCGATAGTCGATGCATGCTTACGGCGCAACGCGCGGTGACACCACTCCGCGCCTTCCTGGTCCTGCTGTTCGCGATCCTGGTGCTGTTCCAGACCATGTCGCTGCCCGGCCAGTTCGCCCACATGGCCCGGGAAGACCCGGACATGGCGTACCTGCGATGGCCCGCCACCGCGGTCACGGTCTTCTGGGTGCTCTGCGTCCAGGTGGTGATCGTCTGCACCTGGCACCTGCTCACCCTGGTCAAGCGCGACCGCATCTTCACCGAGGCGTCCCTGCGCTGGGTCGACGGGATCGTCTGGGCGGTCGCCGCCGCCTGGGTGGTGCTCGTCGGGGTGTTCCTCTATGTGGGCTTCAACGCCGACGACCCCGGGCTGCCGCTGCTGCTGTTCCTGCTGGTCACCGGCGTCAGCGTGCTGGGGCTGCTGATGGTCGTCCTGCGCGCGCTGCTGCGCCAGGCCACCACGCTGCGCACCGACATGGAAGCGGTGATCTGATGCCGATCGTCGTGCGCATCGACGTGGAGCTGGCCAAGCGCAAGATGAGCGTCGGCGAGTTCGCCGAACGCGTCGGGCTCACCCCGGCCAACGTCGCCGTGCTCAAGAACGGCCGCGCCAAGGCCGTCCGGTTCAGCACCCTGGAGGCCATGTGCCGGGTGCTCGACTGCCAGCCCGGCGACCTGCTCGAATGGGTCCCCGACGAGGAGGAGCGATGAGGCACCTGGCCGCCGCCGTGGCGGTGCACGCCGTCGGGCTCGGCGTCGCCGGCTTCGTGTACGGCGAGGCCGACGACTCCCCCGGCCTGCAACTCCTGTCCGCGCTGCTCGTCATCGGCGCGGTAGCCATCGGCGTACGCGTCGCCCGGCGTACCCGTTAGGGCCGGCGCCCCCTCGACGCCGGCCCTACCGCTCAGCCCTTCACGCAGACGACCTGCTTGAGGTGGGCGACCACCTCGACCAGGTCCTCCTGCTGGGCCATCACCTCGGTGATGTCCTTGTACGCGCCGGGAATCTCGTCCACCACACCGGCATCCTTACGGCACTCCACACCGGCGGTCTGCGCGGCCAGATCCGCCGTGCTGTACGTGCGCTTCGCCTGCCCCCGCGACATCCGCCGCCCGGCCCCGTGCGACGCCGAGCAGTACGCGTCGACGTTGCCCTTGCCGCGCACGATGTACGACCCGGTGCCCATCGAGCCGGGAATGATGCCCAGGTCTCCCTTTCCGGCCCGGATCGCGCCCTTGCGGGTCACCAGCACGTCCACCCCGTCGTAGCTCTCCTCCGCCACGTAGTTGTGGTGGCAGGAGATCGGCTCGTCGTAGCGCACGTGCGGGAACGCCTCCCGGACCACCTGGCTCAGCAGGGCGAGCATGACCGCCCGGTTACGCCGGGCGTACTCCTGCGCCCACCACAGGTCCCGCCGGTACGCCTCCATCTCCGGCGTGCCGGCGAGGAACACCGCGAGGTCCCGGTCCGGCAGGTCGGTGTTGTGCGGCAGCCCGCGCGCCACCGACATGTGCCGCTCGGCCAGTTCCTTGCCGATGTTGCGGGAACCGGAGTGCAGCATCAGCCAGACCCGGCCGTCGTCCGGGCCACCCTGCTCCAGGCAGACCTCGATGAAGTGGTTGCCGCCGCCGAGCGTGCCGAGCTGCCGCTGCGCCCGCGTCTCGAGCTGGGCGACCTTCCGGTCCAGCGTGGCGAACCGCCGCCAGAACTCGTCCCAGCCGGCCTGCTCCAGGCCCCGGACCCGCCGCGGATCGACAGCGTCGTCGCGCATCGCGAAGCCGACCGGGATCGCCGCCTCGATCGCCGAACGCAGCGGCGCGAGGTCGTCGGGCAGGTCGGCGGCGGTCAGCGAGGTCCGCACCGCGGACATGCCGCAGCCGATGTCCACGCCGACCGCGGCCGGCGACACGGCCTGCCGCATCGCGATCACCGAGCCGACAGTGGCGCCCTTGCCGAAGTGCACGTCCGGCATCACCGCGACGCCCTGCACCCACGGCAGCGCGCCGATGTTGCGCAGCTGCCGGGCCGCCTGCGCCTCGATCGTGTACGGGTCGGTCCAGACGCGGACCGGCGCCCGGGTACCGGCCAGCGGGGTGAAACCCATCGTCGTCTCCTTGCTCGTGTCCGTCGGAGATTGGTACCCCGGAAACGGAGAACCGCCCTGCTCCGGTGTCGGGGCGGGCGGTTCGCGCGGATCGTCGCGCCGGCGCTAGACGCGCCACCACCCTGGTTGCCACTGCCGTTCCCGGCCCGTGCCCGGTTCGGGCAGCAGGGCACCGGCGCGCGGCGCTTGCCGCTCGGCGCGGGTGCGGTTCTGCTGCGACACGGTGGACTCCCCTGGTGGATCAGATCGACGTTGCCCGCTCACCGTACGGCCGCCGCGCACCGGCGGCAACGCGAATTTGCGACAGCACTGAACCTTTCCGCGCACGCGCTGATTACCAGGAGCTTCACGTGAGTGACCAGCGAAAGACCCGTCAGGACGGAACCTGGGCAAGCCTGAGCACGTATTCGAATCCGCGTTTCTGCGCGGGCGAATCCACCATTGGCAGGATCAGCGCCGGTATGCCGGCGGCAACCGATCCGCCGTCGCCGGCGGGATGATCACCGACCATCAGGGTCTGGCCCGGTGCGGCATGGAGGGCTTCGAGGGCGGCGACCCAGATCAGAGGGTCCGGTTTGACGAAGCCGACCTCGTAGGACAGTACGAACGCATCGACATAGCCGTCGAGTCCGTGCCGCGCAAAGCATGTGCGGATGTCCCAGCCGACGTTGCTGACGACGCCGATGCGAACACCGCTGTCACGCAATGCGGACAGGGTGGCGACGGTGTCGGCGTACGGCTCGACTGCTTCGGCGTGTGTTTCGTGCATGGCCGATGCCAGCGCCTGGTCCACCCCAGGAATCTGTTCCAGCACAGCGAGGATCGCCCGATCCCAGACTCGCGGGTCCAGATCTCGGGCGATGTGGGCCGGATCCGTGGCCGTCTCCCGCAACAGTTCCGCGAAGTCGCCGGCAATACGGTGCGCCTCGCCGACAGCCAATGTCCGGTCGATCGATGCCGCCGCGTTGCCCACCCAGCGCTCCGAGTCTCTGGCGAACAGAGTCCAGGCGAAGTCGAACAGTACTGTCGTCACGCGCCTGGCGGTCATCGCATCACCCTAGATCGACACGGCGCGTCCAGGAGCGGCGGTCGACCTGGATCGGGCCGGGCCAGGGTGCCCGGCCTCAGCCGGCCTGCGCGACCGGGTGGCGCCGCATCTCCTCCATGAACGGGTAGCGCGCGGTCAGCTCGGCGAGCGTGATCCCCGCCCGCCAGGCGGCCGCCACCTGCGCGACCTGGAGCAGGTCGGTGGCGTCGCCGCGGGCCTGGACGTCGCCGTCCACCCTCAGGTCGATCATGAAGTAGCGGGCCTGGGAGCCGAGGCTGACGCAGACCACGCCCCGGGGGGAGGTCATCTCGGCGCAGGTGAAGCGGCTGCGCCCCTGCTCGGGCGCGGAGACCGCGCCGACGTCGAGCTGGTGCGCGGCGGCGGTCGCCACGAGCGCGGGGGCGAGACCACCCGGCTCGACCAGGTCCGGGTAGAGGCGCACACCCAGTGCGGCCGACACGTCGCTCATGCCTGACTCCCACTTCCTTGTGACAGAGACCAGCAGCGCGCAGGTTACGGGTGTGTTACCGGCACGCACGGCCATCCTGTCCCGTACGACCGTCCGGGGGCAATAGGAACGCCCTCATCGAACCCCTGCGAGGTACGCTCCCGCCTCATGGCGCACATCCGGTGTGACTTCTTCTCCGAGGCGCTCGGCGTGGGCACCTCGATGACGGTGCTGCTGCCCGACCCGGGCGCCGCCGGGATCGGCATGGCGGCGCCCGGCGCCGACGGTGACCCGCCGGTGCTCTACCTGCTGCACGGGCTGACCGACGACGACACGGTGTGGACGCGCCGCACGTCGATCGAGCGGTACGTGGCGCCGCTGGGGCTGGCCGTGGTGATGCCGCAGGTGCAGCGCAGCTTCTACTGCGACGAGGCGCACGGCAACCGCTACTGGACGTTCCTCAGCGAGGAGCTGCCCGAGGTGTGCCGGTCGTTCTTCCGGCTGTCCGACCGCCGGGAGGACACGTTCGTCGCGGGCCTGTCGATGGGCGGCTACGGCGCGCTCAAGTGGGCGTTGCGCCGGCCGGAGCGGTTCGCGGCGGCGGCCAGCCTGTCCGGCGCGCTGGACGTGACCCGCCGCCGCCACCATCCGACCCACCCGGTCGACCCGGCGGTGTGGCACACGGTCTGGGGCGACGACCCGGTGCCGGCGGACGACGACACGGTGGGGCTGCTGGAGCGCTCCGGCGACGACCGGCCGGCGCTCTACGTCGCGTGCGGCACCGAGGACTTCCTGTACGAGGACAACGTGCGGTTCCTCGACGCGGCCCGCGAGCGCGACGTGCCGGTCACCGTCGACTTCGGTCCGGGGGACCACGACTGGGCGTACTGGGACGCACGCATCTCCGACGTGCTGGCCTGGCTGCCGCTGCGCACGCGTTGATCGGCCGGACTCAGACGCCGACGGTGCCGTCGATCGCCTCGCGGATCAGGTCGGCGTGCCCGTTGTGGCGGGCGTACTCGTGCAGCATGTGCAGCATGACCAGGCGCAGCGACACGTCCTCGCCCCAGCGGGCCTGGTGACCTGTCACGTCGAGGGACTCGGCCTCCCGCTCGATGCGCCGGGCGTGCTCGATCTCGCGCTGCCACGCGTCGAACGCCTCCGCCACGTCGGCGTCGCGGGCGTCGTACGCCTGCTGGAAGTCACCGGTGTCCGACCACACCAGCGGCACGTCCTCGGCGGCGATGACCCGGCGGAACCAGGTGCGCTCCACCTCCGCCATGTGCCGGACCAGCCCGAGCAGGGACAGCGTGGACGGTGGCGACGCCTGCCGGCGCAACTGCTCGTCGGTCAGCCCCTCGCACTTGAGGGCGAGCGTGGCCCGGTGGAAGTCGAGGAAAGCGCGCAGCGACTCCCGCTCCCCGCCGAGCAGCGGCGGGCCGATCCGTTCGGTCTCCATGAACGCCCAGCCTAGCCGCAATCGATCATGGTGGAACGACCGCGTCACCGCAGCGACGAACCGGCCACCGGGAAGTCGAACCAGGTGTCCGGGTACGGCTCGTCGACGTAGCGGTAGTGCCACCACTCCAGCGGATAGTTCTCGAAGCCCTGCGCGGACATCAGCCGGCGCAGCAGGTCCCTGTTGTTGCGGGCGGTGTCGCTGATCCGCGCGTCGGCGGTGTGGGCACGCGGGTCGAAGCAGTCGAAGCCGGTGCCCATGTCGATCGAGTCGTCGGCGAAGCGGCGGCCGGCCGGGTCGGTGCAGGGCACCAGCGGCTGGCCGGGCGTGTACCCGGCCTGCGGGGGCCCGGAGACCGGGACCAGGGTCAGGTCGACGGTGCTGCCCCGGCTGTGCGCGGTGGGCGCGCCGATGTAACCGTCGGCGAACAGCCGGTCCTTCGGCACGGCGGGGTAGAACTCGCCCTTCATCAGCTGGTCGCCGGGGAGTTTCGCCCAGGCGACGAAGTCGTCCGCCGCGCGCTGCGGGCGGTAGCAGTCGTACACCTTGAGGCTGTGCCCGCCGGCGAGCGCGGCGGTCTGCACCCGGTGCAGCGCCTGCGCGGCGGGCCGGGTGAGCAGGCAGCGTGGTTCGGCGTACCCGTCGATCGGGCGGCCGACGAAGTTGTGCGGGCCCGCGTACCGGATGTCGGTGCGGACGGTGGGGTCGACGGTGCTGAGGTCCACGAAGTCCGCCGGGGCCCGCGGGCCGGTCGGGGTGGCGGACGGCGGCGCGGACGGCGACGGCGACGGCGCGGGCCGCTGGCAGGCGGCGGCGAGCAGCGCGGTCGCCACGGCCAGGCCCGCCGTCGCGCGCATGCCGGTGCCCATCCGCCGTGTCTACCAGCCCGGGCGGGCCGGCATCGGCGGAACCGGTGGTCAGGCGCCCAGGACGGTACGCAGGAAGTCCACAGCGGCGGCGTCGTCGTCGATGCCGCCCGCCTCGTGGCCGTTGAACCGCCACACCGTCAGGTCCTTGTCGCCCCGGTAGTCGTGGTAGGCGGCGTAGACCGTGGACGGCGGGACGATCTCGTCCATCAGCGCGACGGAGAACCGGGCCGGCGCGGTGGCGCGGCGGGCGAACGCGACACCGTCGACGTAGCCGAGCGTGCGCAGCGTCTGCTCCTCGCGGTCGCGGTGCACGGCGAGGTAGTCCCGGATCTCCCGGAACGGCGCCGAGTCGGTGATCATGATCGCGCGCGGGATGTCGCAGAGAAACGGCACGTACGCCACCGCCGCGCGTACCGACGGCGCCAGCGCGGCGGCCGCGAGCGCTGCGGCCCCGCCCTGGCTGTGACCGAGAACGGCGATCCGGTCCGGGTCGACTGCCGGCAGCTCACGCGCGGCGTCCACGGCGCGGACCGCGTCGGTGAGGAAACGACGGTAGTAGTACTTGTTCGGGTCCTCGATGCCCCGGGTGGCCATGCCCGGGGCCTGCGGCCCGGCGGCGGCCACGTCCGGGGTGTCGCCCCGGCTCCACCCCGAGCCCTGGCCACGGGTGTCCATCTGGAGGTGGGCGAAGCCGGCCGCGGACCAGAGCAGGTTCTCCAGCGCGTGGCCGCGCCCGCCGCCGTACCCGACGTACTGCACGATCGTGGGCAGCGGGCCGGACGCGCCGCGCGGCGCCCGCAGCCACGCACGGATCGGCTGTCCGGCGAAGCCGGGGAAGGTCACGTCGAAGACGTCGACACCGGTCAGCGGCGTCGGCAGCGGGGTCGCCGTCACGGGGTCGCCGCACGAGCGCGCCTGTGCGAGAGTGTCAGCCCAGAAGGCGTCGAAGTCGGCAGGCTCGTGCAGGTCGCTGCGGTAGGTACGGAGTTCGGCCTCGGTCAGGTCGGTGAGCACGCCTCGGTCTTCCTCGTCGTTCGTCGGGGGTGGACGGCGAGCCGCCGGAAGATGACTGGCGCATTTCCGGAACGTTTCCGCAACTCGTGCGAACGCTAGGGCCGGTCCGGCCTGTCGTCAAGCCCTCTGCGTACGGCAAGATGTGCGTGGGGCGGGACGGTCTACCGGTCGGTTCCGGCAGCCGGCGAAGGGAACACGGGTGAGCGCGGACGACGAACGCAGGGTGACCATCACCGCGATCGCACGGGAGGCCGGCGTCTCGGTCCCGACCGTGTCGCGCGTGCTCAACGGGCGGTCCGACGTCGCGCCGGACACGCGGGAACGGGTCGAGGAGCTGCTGCGCCACCACGGCTACCGGCGCCGGGGCAGCCGTACGGTGCGCCGGGCGGACCTGGTCGACCTGGTCTTCAACGACCTGGACAGCCCTTGGGCCGTGGAGATCATCCGCGGCGTGGAGGACGTCAGTCACGCCGCCGGGGTGGGCACCGTCGTCTCGGCGATCCACCGCGAGTCCAGCTCCACCCGGCAGTGGCTGCACAACCTGCGCGCCCGCGCGTCCGACGGCGTGATCGTGGTGACCTCGCACCTGAGCCCGGCCGTGCAGGCCCAGTTGCGCCGCCTCAACGTGCCGGTGGTGGTGGTCGACCCGGCCGCCGGCGTGGCCGCCACCGACGTGCCGGCGATCGGCGCCACCAACTGGACCGGCGGCCTGGCCGCCACCGAGCACCTGCTCAAGCTCGGCCACCGGCGGATCGGTTTCGTGGCCGGCCCGCCGCACCTGCTGTGCAGCCGGGCCCGGCTGGACGGCTACCGGGCCGCGCTGGCCGCTGCCGGTGTGGCCGCCGACGACCGGCTGGTGCAGCCCGGCGACTTCTACCACGCCTCCGGGTTCACCGCCGGTGGCGCGCTGCTCGACCTCGACGAGCCGCCGACGGCCATCTTCGCGGCGAGCGACCAGATGGCGTTCGGGGTGTACGAGGCGGTGCGCCGGCGCGGACTGCGGGTCTGCGACGACGTGAGCGTGGTGGGCTTCGACGACCTGCCCGAGGCACGGTGGGCCTCGCCGCCGCTGACCACCGTCCGCCAGCCCCTCGTGGAGATGGGGCGGCTCGCCGCGCGTACCGTGCTGCGGCTGGCCCAGGGTGAGGAGATCGACTCGCCCCGGGTCGAACTGGCCACCGAACTGGTGGTGCGCGACAGCACCGCGGCGCCCGCCTGCCGCTGACCCGGACCGCCACTTTCAGTCCTGTTCCGGAATTTCCGGCTCGCGCAGAACCGGCCCGGTCGACATGGTGGCGGCGGCCGCCGCGGCGTGCCGGCGCCGCCGTGCCAGCAGCACCGCTCCCCCGGCCGTCAGCACCGCGCCCACCGCCACCGTCACACCCGCGCTGGGGGCGGCGCCGGGGCCCGGCGCGCCGCCACGCAGGTCGGCGTGCCCGGCCAGGGCCGACGCCCCGCCGCCCGCCGGTGGCGCGGTCCGGTCCAGCTCACCCGGCTCGACCAGCCGCCCGACCGAGGCGTCCCGAGGCTGCGCGAATCCCCAGTCCAGCAGCGCGGCGCCCTGCTGCCAGCCCCGCTGGCTGGTCACCTCGGCGCCGAGCAGCGTGACCACGAGCCGCCGCCCGCCGCGCTCGGCGGCGCCGACGTAGGTGTGCCGGGCCAGGTCGGTGAAGCCGGTCTTGCCGCCGATCGCGCCCGGGTACTGGTCCAGCAGCATGTTGTCGTTGGAGATCGCGAACGCCTTCTTGCGCAGCGCCGGCTGGGCCGGGATCTGCGCCGTACGGGTGGCGGCGTACCGGCGGAAGGCCGGGTTCGCGAAGCACGCCCGCGCGATGAGCGCCAGGTCGTACGCGCTGGTGAACTGGCCCGGACCGTCCAGCCCGGACGGGGTGACCGCGTGGGTCTGCCGCGCGCCGAGCCGGTGCGCCTCCTCGTTCATCGCCCGCACCCCGCCGGCCAGCCCGTCCGGGCCGCCGCCGAGGCGGGCCAGCGCGTTCGCCGCCTCGTTGCCGGAACGCAGCAGCAGTCCCAGCCAGATCGTCTCGATCCGGTACCGCCCGCCCTCGACCAGCCCGACCGCCGAGCTGCCCGGTTCCACGGCCAGATCCCCGGCGGTCACGGTGACCTCCCGGTTCGGGTCCAGCCGGGGCAGCATCGTGGCCGCCAGCAGCAGCTTCTGCACGCTCGCGGGCACCGCGTACTCGTGCGGCCCGCAGCCGCCGAGCACCGCGCCGCTGTCCAGGTCGGCGACCACCCAGGAGGTGGCGGTGACCGGCGGCGGCGCGGTCGACGCGGGCGGGACGACCAGCCCGGCGGTGTCCAGCGTCGCGCCGCCGACGGCCCGCGCGGCCGGATCGGGCGCGGGCGGCGGCTGCGGCGGCCGGGTCGACGGGGGCGGCACGTTCGGGCAGGGCGGCGCGGCCGGCATCCGGCGTACGGGCGCGCGGACGCCCGCCACCGCGGGCGTCGCCGACACCGGCACCAGCAGGGCGGCGGCCAGCGCCACGAAGGATCCCCAGGTCCTCATGACCCGGACGCTAGCCACGCCGACCCGAACGGGTCACCGGCTCCGGGATTCGGGCCCCGGCGCCGGGGCCACGCGGTAGGCTCCCCCGCCCGTGCCCGGATCAGCGCGCGGGCAGCCCGTGACCGCTGAGCGGGCCGACGTGCCATCCGCGGCGACGGCACTCGGCCAGCACGCGCGGAAGCGCGGCGACACCGGCACGCCAGGCACCCGGCGCGGCGGTACGGGAGGAGTCGTGCAGCAGGATCGTGCCGCCTCCCTCCAGCCCGGACAGGACGGTTCGCGCGACCGTGTCGGCGGTGGCCGTGGCGGTCCAGTCCCGCCCCCAGCAGCTCCACAGCACCGGCCGCAGACGCAGCCGCCGGGCGGCCGTGAGCGCCGCGGCGGTGAGCACGCCGTACGGCGGTCGCAGGAACCGGGGCGCACGGCCGGTCACGTCCGTGACCAGGTCGTACGCGCGGGTCAGGTCCCGGACGGTGCGGGCCGGGCCGCGCAGCAGCAGGTTGTCGTGCGTCCAGCCGTGCACGGCCACCTCGTGGCCGTCGTCGACCAGCCGGCGGCCCAGCGCCGGGTTGCGCCGCAGCATCGCGCCGAGCACGAAGAACGTGGCACGGACCCGGTGCGCCGCCAGCACGTCCAGGACGTGGCCGGTGGACTCCGGGTCCGGGCCGTCGTCGAAGGTCAGCGCGACCCGGTCGGGTGCCCCGATTCCGTGCAGGCCGGGCAGCCACCGCCGCCGCACGGCGGGAAGCGCCGTGACCGACGGCACCACCTGCAACACCGGCAGCGCGAGCGCGGCGGCCCGGGCCAGGGTCGCCGCTCTCATCGCAGACCGCCGGTGGACTGCAGCATCGCGGCGAGTACGGCGACCGCGTCGCCGACCGGGTCCAGCAGCGGGCGGCGCGTGCCGGCCGAACCCGCGGGCGGCGCCCGGCGAGCCGCCTCGGCGACCAGGCCGGCCGGGTCCTGGGACACGTCGTCGTGGCACGGGACCACCGGTGAAGTCCCGATCACCGCCGCGAGCACCGGCCCGAGCTGCTGCGGTGTGCCCGCCCACCGGCTCAGGCCGGCGCGGGCCAGGATCGCGGCGTTCGCACGCCCGTGACCGGCGATGGGCCGGTACGTGACCACCGGCAGCCCGGCCGCCAGCGCCTCCTGGCAGGTCAGCCCACCGGCGTTCTCCACCATCACGTCGACGGCGCGCATCAGTGCCGGCATGTCGTCGACCCAGCCCAGCACGTACCGGCCGGCGCCGTGCAGCCGGCGGCGCAGCGCCGCGTTGTGCCCGCACACCACCACCGGGCGGACACCCGCCGCGGCGACCTCGGCCACCGTCGCCGGCACCTCGCCGGCGCCCCAGGAGCCCGCGACGACAAGCGCGAGCACACCGTCGGCCGGGAGGCCGAACCGCTGCCGGGCCCGCTGCCGGTCCTCCGGGCCGGGACGGGCGAAGGCGCGGGACACCAGCGGCTGCACCACCGTGACGTCGGCGGCGTCGGCCTGGCGCGTCTCGGCGTGGCGGACCGCGCAGTACACGTCCACGCCCGGCGCGAGCCAGGTCGGGTGCACCACGAAATCGGTCACGTAGGTGATCACCGGGACACGGAGCCGCCCGTGCCGCCGCAACGGGCCGAGGAGCTGGTTGGCGAACGGATAGGTGGTGACCACGGCCCGGGTGTCGGACGGGATGCGGCGGCGCAGGCGACGGCGCAACGGCCTCAGCAGCGCGCGGATCGCGCGTACGGCCGTCGGTGAGCTGCCGGTCAGCCGGAACAGCGCGTGGTAGCCCCACGGGAGCCGGTGCAGCACCCCCCGGTACGTCTCGCGCACCGCCCGGTGCAGCGGGCGGGGCAGCAGGTGCAGAAGGTTCAGCCGGTCCACCGCGAAGCCCCGCGCACGCAGCCGTTGCGCCAGCTCGTCAGCGGCCCGGTCGTGTCCGGCGCCGATGTCCGCCGAGACCACCACGATCCGGCCCGGGTGCTCCATGCCGGGCGCATACCCACGGAATCGGTGTCCACGCGACCCGCCGGGACGCCGGGTTCAGGCGCGGCGGCGTCCGCGGCGGCGGGACCGGCCCCGGCGGGCGGCGAGCACCGCCGCCACCCCGCCGACGGTGAGGGCGAGCAGACCGGCGAGCGGCACGATCATCCGCCAGTCCCCCTCGCCGACGCGGCGCAGCGCGGTGCCGGCCGGCCCCCGCCACGGCGGCGAGACGGTACGGGCCGGCGCGGCGGCGGGAGCGTTACGGGGTTCCGCCGCCTCGGCGTCCCCCTCACCCGGCTCCACCAGCCGGCCGACCGAGGCGTCCCGGGGCAGCCCGAAGCCCCAGTCGAGCAGCTGGGCGCCCTGCTGCCAGCCGCGTACCGGCCGGGCCTCGGCGCCGAGCAGCGTCACCACGAGACGGCGTCCGCCGCGTTGCGCGGCGCCGACGTAACTGTGCCGGGCCAGCTCGGTGAAACCGGTCTTGCCGCCGAGCGCGCCCGGATAGCGGTAGATCAGCTGGTTCTCGTTCTGGATCTGGAACCCGCCCTTCTTCAGGGCGGGCTGGGCCGGGATCTGTGTGCGTTCGGTGAGCGCGTACCGGCGGAACGCGGCGTCGGCGAAGCAGGCCCGCGCGATCAGCGCCAGGTCGTACGCGGTGGTGAACTGCCCGGGGCCGTCCAGTCCGGACGGGGTGACCGCGTGGGTCTGCCCGGCGCCGAGCCGGCGGGCCTGCGCGTTCATCTCGGCGACGCCGGCCTGCGTGCTGCCGGCGCCGAGACGGGCCAGCATGTTCGCCGCGTCGTTGCCGGACTGCAGGAGCAGGCCCAGCCAGAGCGTCTCCACGCTGTAGCGGCCACCGACGAGCAGCCCGACGGCCGAGCTGCCCGGTTCGATGTCGAGGTCGGCGCGGGTCGCGACGGCCACCTGCTTCGGGTCGAGCCGGCTCAGCATGGTGGCGGCCAGCAGCAGTTTCTGGGTGCTGGCCGGCGTGCCGGGGACGTGCGCCCCGCACGCGCCCAGAACGGCGCCGGTGTCCAGGTCCGCCACGAGCCAGGTGCTGGCGGTGACCGCCGGGGGCGCGGGGCTGCCCGGCGGCGCGACCAGTCCGGCGCCGGCCAGCGCCTCCCCGCCCACCGCCGCCTGTTCGGGTGTCGTGGCCGGCGGCGTCGGGCGGGGCGGCCGGCTCACCTTCGGCGCGGGCTGCCGGGGGCAGGGCACGGTGGCGCCGGGCGCGGGGGCCGTCCCGGGGGCGGCCGGCGCCGGTGCGGGTGTCCCGGCGGCGAGCAGGGTGACGGCGGTGACGGCGGCCAGGACCCGGGCTCTCATGAGAAGGCACCATACCGAGCCCGTTGATCAGGGCCGGGTGGCTCACCGGGGCCGTGACGCGGCGCCGATCGCCCGGCCCCGCTCGGTGACCGGGCGAGTCAGCGGACGCCGCGCAACCACCATCGTTGCCAGGGCGTCTCCACCGCCCGCCGATGGTAGCGGGAGCGGACCCAGGCCACCGCCCGGGCGGGCGGCAGCCCGTCCAGTACGGCGAAGGCGGCGAGCGCGGTTCCGGTACGCCCCACACCGCCGTGGCAGGCCACCTCGACCCGCTCGCCCGCGTACGCGCGCCGCCACGCCTCCCGGAGCGCGTCGAGCGCGTCGGCGCGGTCGGCCGGGATCCAGAAGTCGGGCCAGCGGATGCGCCGGGCGGGCCACTCCGGTTCGGGGCCGGGCGCCAGCAGCAGCGCGAAGTCGGCGGGCGAGGCGGGCTCGGCGACTCGCCGCCCGCGGACGGTGGCGCCCCCGGGCAGCGTGAGCAGGCCGGCCTGATCGGTCCACGGTGTCGCGTCCATGGCCCATTGTGTCGTGTGGCACGGACACGTGAGTGCCCGCCGGACTCCGTCCGGCGGGCACTCACGATCGAGCCGGGTCTTTCCCGGCGCGCCCCGGATCAGCCGAGGCGACGGCGACGCCAGGCCATGGAGGCCAGCAGCAGCACCGCGCCGGCGGCGGCGAGGCCCCCACCGAGCTTCAGCGGCGTGCCGATGCTGTCACCGGTGACCGGCAGCCCGCCGTGGTGCGGGGACTTGGTCGGCCGCGGCGGCAGGACGGTGCCGGTGGCGCTGGCGATCCGACCGGACGTCAGACCGGTGGCGGTGAACGTGTACCGCCCGGGCCGGGTCGGCCGGTAGGTCACGGTGAAGTTGCCGCTGGCGTCGGTCGTCACGGTGAACGTGGTCGGCGCGGGCTGCGGCTGGGCACGGTTGGGCGTGTAGGCGACCGGCGCCATCGCCACCGTGCTGCCGTCGCTGCGTCGCGCGGAACCGTCGGCCGGGGCGGCCGCGGGCAGGCCCGAGATCGCCACGTCGATTCGGACCGTCTCGTTCGGCCCGAAGTTCGATCCCCGCAGGGTGAACGTCTCGCCGAGCCGGATGGTCGTCGGTGAGACGGTCAGCGACGCGACCTCGGGCGGGTAGACCGGGGGTTGCGGCTGCGCCGCCCCGGCCGCGGTCGGCACGGCCGCTACGGCCAGGCCCACCGTGAGCGCCATGATGATGCGGGATAGCCGCATGATGGTTTCCCTCCTACTGTTCACAGCTTGGTGCGTTGACTACTTGGGTGGTCCATGGGGTGACGGTGGGCGTGTGCACCAGCTCGGCCGTCCCGGCGCCGGTCTGGCCGGTGAGCACCGTGACGTCGAGCGTCCGGGTCTGCCCCGGGCGGGTCTCCACGTTGGCCACCGCCACCTGGCGGCGGCCGTCGGTGCCGCTGCCCATCGCGGTGTCCCTCCCGTCGAGCCGCCCGGTGAGGACGGCGCCCCCGGTGGGCGTGTGGACGGAGACGAAGGTGCGTGCGGTGTACTTGTCGCCGGACAGGGCCAGCCCGGTCACCGACTTGGTCAGGCCCGACTTCGGGGCGGTGGAGTTCACCGTCACCTTCAGCCGCAGCTCGCGGCGCCCGTCCGGATGGCATTCGCCGACCGTCACGGTGGCCGAGAACCTGAGGTAGTAACCGAGCTTCGCGCCGCTGCCGTCGTTGAGGAACACGCCGACAGTCGGCACGGTGTCCTTCTCCGGGAGCTGACCCGCCAGCCGGGTGTCGGCCAGCGCGCGCTGCTCATCGGATCGGACACTCCAGAACAATATCCGACGTTCGCTAATGGAACGACTAAAAACGGTCAAAAGCGACCGAGGGTCGACCGTCTTGGTGAACAACGTGTCGAACACGCCGGACGCGGCCCGGGCGAAGAACACGTCCTGGTCCTTGGTGTCCAGGTCCCGGTACGAGTCACTGAGCAGCGTCCGCACGGCGGTGGCGGCGGCCAGCGAAGGCCCGTCCGGCACGGTCACCGGGCCGACCACGCCGAGCAGGTACGACAGGACCACGGGGTCCACCGCCAGCACGCCGTCCACGGTGGTGCCGGTACGGCGGCGCACCATGTCCCGGTAGAGCGCGGCGGCGGCCGGGAAGTCCGGGCTGAGGTTCACATCAGCCGGATAGATGCCCGGCAGGTCGCCCCAGAGCCGCTTCGCCTCCGCGCCGATCTTGAGCGGTGGGTCGAAGGACCGCAGGTCCGACGAGCTGCCCTGCTTGACCAACCGGACCCGGCCGCCCTCGGCCCGCAGCACCGCGTACGCGCCGAACATGCCGCCGGTGGCGCGCAGCTCGGCCGGATTCTGCGAGACGAGCAGATAACTGCGTGGCCCGTCCGCACCGAGCAGCGGCGGCAGCAGCCGCGCGCCCCGATCAGCCGCCGAGGTCAGCTCGCCCAGTTTGTCCAGCTCCGCGCGCAGCGCGGTGACCGCGTCGCGCACCTGCGCCACGAGGCTGTCCACCGGCACCTGCCGCAACCGCTCGGCGGTGGCCCGGACCGCCTGGTCGGCCGCCGCGACCTCGGCCGAGACCCCGCGCAGGCGGGCCAGGTCCAGCCGGCCCTGCTTCGGCACCAGCGAGGCGAGGTCGACCCGCAGCAGCGTGGGGAACGCGAGCCGGGCCAGGTCGTCCACCGCCACCGAGATCTGCCGCACCGCGGCCAGGTTGTCCCCCGCGTAGGGGGCCTGCTGGCCGGCCCACCAGACCGGATCCCCGGTAGCGCCGCGCGCGGCGGCCGCCTGCTCCTGCAACGCGGCGAGCGTGCGCTGCGCCCGGGCCACGTCGCCGTCGAGCACCTGGGCGCTGAGCTCCTTGGCCAGCCCGGCGGCGTTGACCAGGTGGGCGCGGGCCTGCCAGCCCCGGAACGCCACCCAGCCACCGGCGCTGAGCAGCACCGAGACGACGACCAGCCCGGTCAGCAGGATCCGGCGGACCCGGGCGCGCCGGCGCCGCCGCGAGCGCCGTCGGCGGCCGGGCGAAGGACCGGGTCCGGACACAAAATCCTCCTACGAGACGAATAAGACACTTTTCGCAATCGAGATGCTTTCTAGCATGGAAAAGGAAGCTTTAGTTGGCTATTCCGCCGCTCTGTCGGCTTGCATCGCTTCTGCGAGTTTTGCTCGCTTCGGCGCCACACCCGCCGCCTCCTGCAGCAGGGCCTCGATCCGGTCCACGCCGGTCCGCATCGACATCTCCCGCAGGTACGCGCCCCGGCCCCGCCTACCCATGTCGATCCGGGCGGCCGCCGGGATGGCGGCGGCCAGCCAGAAGCGGTCGGCGAGCGCCGCCCAGTCCTCCGGCGGGCAGGACAGCCCCGCGCGGGCCCGCTCGACCAGCTCCGCCGTCTCCCCACCGGCGGAGGCGACCACCGGCGCGGCACAGGAGAGCGCGGCCTGGAGCTTGGCGGGCACGGTCCCCCGCAGCTCGGGCAGGTCGCGCTGCGCCACGAGCTGATAGTCGGCGGCCGCGTAGAGCTGCGGCATGTCCACGGCGGACCGTCGCTCGACGAACCGGACGTTGTCCGCGCCGAGCTCGGCGGCGAGCCCCCGCACCCGCCGCTCCTGCGGACCGGAGCCGACCAGCACCAGGTCCATCCGGTCGCCGAGCGCCGCCGCCGCGCGGACCGCCGTCTCCAGCCCCTGGCGCACGCCGATCGTCCCGGCGTGCATCACCACGCAACGGTCGTCCCGCCGGATGAGCCGGCGGACGGCCGGACCGGCCTGGGTCGGACGGAAGATGCGTTCGTCGGTCCAGTTGAGCACCGTACGCACCCGCGCCGGATCGGCCCCGCGGGCGCGCACCAGATCCGCCATGGACGGCGAGCTGACCGCCACCACTGCCGCCTCCCGGTAGAGGCGGCGCATGGCGGCCTCCAACCGGGCCGGCGCCCGGTCGCTGTGTGCCGGGCCCGGCTCGTGCTCCGTCCAGACGTCCTGCACGTGCAGGACGGTGGGCGTACGGCCGAGCAGCCGCAGCAGCCCGGACGCCGCGAACGTGACCGCCGGGTGACCGAAGACGTAGAGCGCGTCGACGCCCCGCAGCAGGCCCCGCCCGGCGAGCGCGGCGCTGCCGGCGAAGGAGAGCCAGCTCGCGGTACGGGCCCGGGGCGTGCCGTCGCCGCCGGCGTACCGGGGCACCCGGCGTACGGTCAGCCGCTCGCTGTGCGTCTGGTGCCGCCAGCGCTGCCGCCAGCCCGGATAGACGTGGCCACCCGGATAGTCCGGGAACCCGGTGAGCACCCGTACCTCGTGGCCCCGGGCGACCAACTCCTCGGCCAGGCTGCCCGGGACGAACGCCGGCTCCGGCGGGAAGTGGTACGACAGGATGCCGATCCTCATGTCCACGCTCCCGGCGCGGCTTGCCGGACGGGCGCGCGGCGCGGCGCGTACGATTCCGGCAACCCCTCTGCGTCCGGCCGCGACAGCCGGAAGAACGCCGTCGCGGCACTCTGCGCCGCGACCGTGCCGACGAGAGGCGTGCAGCGGGGCGACGAGGGC
>NZ_JAGPXV010000289.1:0-7305 GCF_018070405.1 Micromonospora sp. D75 | reverse complement strand
CATTGACTTCGATCACTCACCGTCGATAGCCTCGCGTCGACAATTACCTTCATCGATGGAGGCTGAGCGGTGAGAATTTTACGACTGCGCGAGGCGCTCGTCGCGCTCGTGACGACCGCCCTGATGACCACCACAGCGGCAACACCCGCCACGGCCGCGCCCGGCAGCGACCTGTCCACGCTGGCGAGTTCGTCCACCTTCCCGCTGGCCGACCCGGACACGCTGCTGGCGAAGGACGGCTCCTACGTCACCTACGGCACCACAGTCGGCGCCGGCACCGGCGCGCGCTGCGGCGCGACCGGCAGACTGTACGTACCCGTCCTCGTCCACGGCTCCGGCAGCAGCGTCGGCATGGCCGACTGCGCCTCGCACGACGCGCTGCCGTCCGGCCCGGGCGCCTGGGCCGAGCCCGGCGGCGCGGTCTGGGCACCCGGCGTCGCCCGCTTCGGCAACCGGTTCTTCATGTTCTACACCGCCTCCCGCAAGGGCTCCGGCCAGAAGTGCATCGGACGGGCCGTCTCCGAAAGCGCCCGCGGCCCCTTCCAGAACCAGGGCGAGTGGGCCTGCCCGGACGCCGGGCGGTGGGCACTCGACGCGAACCCCTTCGTGGCCGGCGGGAACCTGTACGTGACCTACCGGGACGACGCCATCGCCTCCGGCGCCGAGACCGGCATCTCCACGGTCCGCACCGACAGTGAGGGCCGCGCGATCTGGGACACCCGCCGGGACATGCTCAAGAGCACCGACATCACCTGGGACACCACCAAGATCAGCGGCGGTACGCACGTGGTGGAGAACCCGGCGATGTGGAAGGCCGCCGACGGCGACTGGTACCTGATGTACTCGGGCAACAACTGGGACAGCGCGCGCTACTCCACCGGCATCGCCCGCTGCGGCGCGACTCCCCTGCCCGGCTCCCGCTGCACCCCCATCCGCGAAGGCGTGTCCCGGCCCTTCTTCGGCTACACCGGCAGCGCCGGACTCAACCCGATCCGCGGCCTGCCCGGCAACCACCAGGGCCCCGGCGGGATGGACGTCTTCGACGCCGCCGATGGCACCGCGCGCGTCGTGTGGCACTGGTGGAACGGCTCCACCCGCTTCCCGATGACCGGCGTCCTGACCCGCCCCTCCACCGGCTTCCTCGTCTCGTAGTCGGCGCGCTTGCCGACACGACTGCTCACCGTAAGCTTCGGATTGGTCACGTTCGGTAGAACTCGTTCACGGAAAATTGCATTTGGCAAGAGGTGGCACCGAAATTTTCTCGATGCGATGCATCTGCTTGTCAGGTACCCGACAGTGAATTGCCCACTCTTGTGCTAGCTGTCCGGCGGGAGGATGCTCGAACCGTCGAACGGCACAGCGTCGCCTCACACAGAGGGCGGCGCCCGGCTGCCACCGGACGCCGCATTCGACTCCACCGCTGCAACGGAAGGAGTCACGTTGACTGTAATCCCTCACGGGTCAGACTTCGAGACACCAGAGGACGAGGACGAAACCGTTGCCGAGCCGACCGACCGGCACCGGCTCATCCTGGCGTACATCAAGACGCTCAGTCCGATCATCGCCGCCGTCGTCGCCTGCATCGGGACGCTGGTGGCAGCGCTGGTCCGCTGACCCGCCGGCCCCGCGCTCCGGCTCCGGCCGGACGCGGGGCCGTCCGCGTCACCGCCTCGTCGCCGGTTCGTCGTCCAATGTCGCCGGCGCGCCGCGTCGCGGCCACTGTCACCGGCGGGCTGCGTCGCCGTCCGGCAGCCGCCGGGACCTGACCTCCGCCAGGATCAGGACCGCCAGGAGCACCACGAACAGCCCTGCCGACCCGGCCACCAGGGGATTGACGTAACCGGGCACCAGGTCGGGGCCGCACGTGGTGTCGCGCAGCGGCCACATGCTCGACGACCCGTCAGCCGACGCGCCGATGCGGTGGCTGTAGCCTTCCGGCCGCCGCAGCATGCAAGCGTCATCGGGATCCAGGATCCCGAAGGTCGTCGCCGCCAACCCGCGACCGTAAGCGGCGGCCCCGGTGAACGCCGCACCGGCGGCCAGGAACCATCCCGCCCGCCTCAGCGCCCATGCCCTGCCCCGGAGGTGCGGGTCGCGACGGAGCGCCAACAGTGCGACCACCACGAACACGAGGGCAGCGGCCGCGAACACCGGCCAGGCCAGAGCGAGCAGCACAAGTGCGAAGAAGACGAGAAACATCGACGTGCAACCTACCGCTCCAGGCGTCGTCGTACCGGCCCCGATCACCTCGCCGGATGGTCAGCATGCGCAACTCTTGTCGCCGGGCTCGGACTTGACCGTGTGCGCATCGGCTATCTGGCCGCCCACCTCACCTGGCACCTCGCGACGGGCACTGTCACCTTGCTCGTTTGTGGCCCGGGAGAGTCGCCTACTCGCCGCTGGAACCCCGGGTGAGCACGTGAGCCGGGACGGCCGAACAGAGCGTGCCCCGCCGCCCCGGCCATGATCAGAACCGCGACGAACGGTCGGGAAATGAGTGAATGCAGGCACCGCCGGCAGGGTTTTCACCCGCTTCCGCACTGACCGGCAACGATTCCGAGACGGAGCCCCTTCGCGCGTCCTCTACACGGGTGGACGCTGCCGTCCCGTCGGGAACGAAGTGACGTACGGCAATCGCAACCGCACGTCCCGCGCCGGCCAACTCATGCAGCAGAACGCGTCAGCGGTCGGACGACATTCCACCAGCAACGGCTGAGGAGATCATCGGCTGAAGCGGGGATGGTTATAGATGGCCCGGCTGAGCAGACTCGCCGTATACGCGGTTACGCACAGTCTCCCGAAGGGTCCCATCAGTGAGCTACAGCGCTCCGCCGCCCCCCGGTTACCCAGCTACGCATTTGCAGCAGCCTCCGAAGAAGCGCCCCGTGCGGCTCATCATCGCAGCGGCCGTCGGCGGTGTCTTGGTGCTCTGCTGCGGCGGAGTGACCATCGCTGCGGCAGTCGGCGGTGGCGACTCACCCCCCGCAAGGAGCGCCGCCGCGGAGGCGACCGCTGCCGCGTCCGTCCCGGCAGAAAGCCCTACAGCAGCACCGTCGGTGGAGATCACCACCGCAGCACCCACTACCCCAACACCCACCACCGCAGCTCCTACGACAACAACACCGAAGCCGAAGCCGAAGGCCACCACCAAGGCGCCGACCGAGCCGAAGGTGTCCGTAGAGCAGGAGAACGCCATCAGGGCCGCCTCCGACTACCTGCAATATCAAGCGTTCTCCCGCTCCGGCCTGATCAAGCAGTTGGAGTTCGAGGGCTACCCGAGGAAGATCGCAACCCAGGCCGTGGATTCTCTGAAGGTTGACTACAAGAAACAGGCTGCCAAGATGGCGAAGGACTACCTCGACACCCAGCCGTTCTCTCGTTCGGGCCTGATCAAGCAGTTGGAATTCGAGGGGTACACGCACGCACAGGCCGTCTACGGTGTCGATCAGGTGATGTGAGAAGGGCATGCGGGTGCCTGTTGCGGCTTTGTCCATGGCGGGTGGCAGGCTCTGGCATGGCTCGCCGTGTCACCTACGGTCGACCGCAGACCATGTCAGTCGGTCGTAGGAGCGCCCCGCATCCGGCGCCTGCCTCGCGCCTCCGGCCAGTTCAAGGCCAGGTTCATCTAGTGGCGGCCGTTGGCGTCTGTGCGGAATTCGGGGTCAGCAAGGACGACCTGTTGCAGTTCTTCGAACGGGTCAGCGACGAGCGAGGGTGGCCGCTGCTGTCAGTCCCGCTCACACAACCGCGTTGCTGCAGCAGATCTCGGCGAGGCGATCGGGCACGCAAGCTCCGGAAGGCGGCACAGTGATCGTTGATCAAACACCTGACCTGGTGCCCCCGGCAGGATTCGAACCTGCGACACACGGTTTAGGAAGGGTGTAGGGCTGGCTGTGCCATTCCTCGCCCTTCCAGGGCACGCGGCCGACGGCTCCCTGCCGGTGCGCATGATCATTCCGCGCATGTTCCGGATCTTGTAACTCGGTCTGACTGCCGCTTACAAGGCAGCTTCGGCGAAGGTCGCAGCATCCGCCGACGTCCATGCGCCCTGGCTCCGGGGCGGGACCCGTCCACACTCGTCCGGCCTCGGCCGCCACCGTTGATGTCAACCGCTGATGTCAGGTCGCCCGCTGGTCCAGTCCATGCATTCGGATGTTGACTCCGCCTGGGAGGGGAGATGGACACACCTCGTCGGCTCCTGCCGAGCGTTGCCAACCAATGCCTTCGAGCAGCTGACGCTAGGCTAGGCGATCGTCGTTGCCTCCTGCGCGCTTGGATCACCTAGCTCGCTGCCTTGTCCCTGCCTTCGCGCGGTACCGTCGGACGAGCCACGTCCGCGGTTGTAGATCTGGTCGTTGACCTGCCTGACGCGGCCTACTTGCCGTCGGATTTGGCCTTGGTAAGGATGTCTTGCAGCACTTGCACGACCTCGGCAGGCAATCCATACGATGGAGTAGCCTCGACTACACTTTGCTCCACACGAGGCGAAAACACCCGCTGTCCCAGCGATCGCATGATCTCCCGCCGTGAGGCCGAGTCCAAGGAATCAGTGAAGGCGCTTACCGTACGCAATTGAACAGCAACGAGCCTGGACGAGGACTCGACATTGCGATGGTAATTGGCTTGGCGACTAGCATATGCAGCGAAGGCCAGAGCCGGAAGCGCCAGAGCAAGGCGCGCGAATTCCTCTGCATTAAAGGTTGGGTTTCCCATCTGCGCAACGACGAATCCCCCGAGTGCTATTGATCCAACAACGGCGAGCGCCAACGCGCTGATCCATAGACGGTAACGCCGACGCTCAGATTCCGCGTACTGCTGGAAGAAAGTAGCCATCCCGTTACTTGCGGCACCCCCTGCCGCCTCAGCAGCGTGTGCCTCAATCTCGTTAACCCGGGCACCCGTCTCCGCTACGACAGCTACAGCTTCTTGAAGCTTGAACTGGTCTAGGGCTAGTTGCAGCTGCCCCAGCCGGAACCGGAAGGAGCGACCGCTTTCGTCTTCCGCCTTATAGGTGCCTAAAGCTTCATCACCCGCTCTAAGGGCATCCCGGCATGCAGATGCAAAGCGTTCGGCGGCCTCTTCGTCGGAAATCGTCAAGATCCGTGACTCCAACTCCAAGACCCAGTTCCTTACCGAATCCAAATACCACTGCGGTAGCCAGTAGAGTGGCTGTCGGTGATTAATAAACTCGGGGAACATCATAGGTTCATATTCAAGCAGCTTGAGCAAATGTTCTACTACTGCACGGCAGAAAACTCTTGACGCGCCGATTTGAGGGTTGCTGGCAACGCCTGCTTCGAGCCTGTAGAGCCCAGGCCGGATAAAATCAACGAAGTCGTGACGCTTTTCGAGGTGGTCAGTCTCCGGGTCCTCGGCGTTCTCCGTCACCATTGCCTCATCCTGTCTGATCCGTCACCTCAGCGCTAGTCCACTCGAACGATGGTCGGCCGCATCGTGACGGCCTCGGCCGGCACCTGGCGGAACCTCACCACCGCCGTACGTGCAAGTCAGACCGGAGGCAGGCGAAGTAGCCGCTGCAGTACAGCCCGATCCCGTGGGCGTCAGGCAACGGTCCCGGTCGTCACTCAGCGGGTCACCGAGCCGGAGTCAGACGTTGAAGCGGAACTACAGGCCGCGATCAGCCCACCAGCAGAAGCGGTGCCCGACGCCTGCTCACGCCACTCTGGCTGCTGCCATGGCTGCTCGCTGGTTGACGACGTTTGACGGTGTCTTGTGCCCCCTGTGTGCCCCAAGCGACTCCTGCCCATGGAACATCACCTCGACCCCTTGACCCCCAGGCAAGGTACTCGGCTCGCCAACCTGCGCCGTCGTGGGCATCTAACTGCCGCCGTCGCCAGCATCCAACTGCCGCAGCCTTCGGCCACGGTCCGTGGACGTCCGCCGCCGCTCGGGCTTGTCGTCACCTAGATAGTCACCCAACAGCGACCCTTCAGCGGTTCAGCCGTGGATGCTGGGTCCGAACGCCGCCACGGTCTGCACCCGCACCACAAGGTACTGAAGTGGTAGACCCTTGGCCGCAGCCTGCCTTGCGTAGTCGGCGGCATCACGTTCGGCTTCGGCGCGGTTGTAGTCCGAATCCGCGTAGGTATCACCGAACTTGACCATTTCAGCGTTCGAGTGGTCGAACTGCATGATCATGAGATGCGTGGACGACAGAGCGCTTCGCTCGACAGCAACCTCGCCGACAGACACCTAAGCCTCCCCAGTACTTTGGGCCGCCAGGCTAGCCGGGGGCGACCGTTTGGCGGATCGCTTGTCTGCTACCCGACAAGACCGCGCCCAGAGGTAGGACCGCCCTGCGGGCCGGCCGACGTCCAGGTAACTACCTCGCGGAGGTTGGATCGGGACACTCGCGCGGGTCGCACGCCTCGGTATCGTGTCACGTCGTGACGGAAAGCAATGGTTCCGGTGTAGTCATTACTGCGCGTAAGCAGGAGGATTGGAGGCCCTGGTTCGGGGATAAGTCCCAATTTGAGCGTCTGACACAAGTTTGTGAAGCCGTATTCGAGAGCCGGCGCGAACGCTACATTTCGGCTGCCAATTCCCTGCCGGACACCTACGAAAAGCAGACAGCCTTAAAGCGGGCGGAAGATGCTCGCGTTACGATGACGATCCACGACGGCACCAGGAACATATCGGGGGCGATAGCCAAGGTGATTCCATCGATCGACTTCGATCATTTGCGGTCGATCATAATTAAAGGTGAGCTGCCCTCCTACCCACGCTTTGGGTCGGCGAAGCTTGAGGTTTGGTTCAATCGCGCTCTCGGCGTTCAGACCACCGTCTCCTCTGATGACGAGGGCTGGGCAATAGAAGCATTCGCTCGGATTGGCGAGGAACTAAAGCGGCGGAGGCCATGGTGGGCTTCCATGAAGACGCCAATCCTCACGACCTACATGGGATTCCTAACGACTACGCTGGTAGGGGTTTTTGCCCTGCTCGCAATCGTCGCCACCAACCTCAAGCTAGACGCGTGGGCATGGTGGCTAGCCCTCGGAGCAATGAGCGTTGTTCAGATCGCGACTAGTGTGCTAGTGGGTCGGTTGCCAGTATTCGAAATTCATGCCGAGGGCGGCAAGCCTAAACGCCTATCGCTACTGCTAACACTCGCATGGACAATTCCTTCTTCGACACTGCTGGCAATCCTTGTCAATCTACTTACAGACTAGCCACGACCCAAACACGGCCGGTCGCGATTCTGCTGCACGACTCAACAATCGGGGTGGAATTGACAGACGCTTGAGGTGATTCCGCCATCCCGTCTGCCATCGGCCCGCCCGTCTG
>NZ_JAGPXV010000288.1:0-7313 GCF_018070405.1 Micromonospora sp. D75 | reverse complement strand
CGATGTTGTAGACCAGCGGCAGACAGTGCGAGACCACCTCGTCCGTCGCCGCCCGGTCGCCGCGGCGCGCCGCGTCCACCACCGCCCACATGTCGGCCCTGTTCGGGTACGCGGGATAGGACACGCTCACAACCTCGCCTTCACGGAATGATCTCGTACACCGTGGAGACTGTCCGGTACGCGGTCAGGTCACACAAAATGCTGAGGTGTCGGAGGGAAGCGTTACCTTCTCCGCCATGCCATTGATCACAGTCACCGACGAGGTGGTCGGAGCTCCGGGCGGGCCCGCGTGGACCATTGAGGTCTTCGAGGAGACGCTGCCCCTCGCCGAGTTGATCCGCCGTCGGGTTTCCCTCGAGATCGCCGAGTCCGGCGCGGACGCCGATCCCGAGGAGCGGACGCGGATGACACTCGACGCGTTCGGCCGCAACGCCTTCGTGGTGCTCGTCGACGACCACCAGGTCACCGACCTGGACGAGAAGGTCCGCCTGCACGCGGGATCGCGCGTCACCTTCCTCAAGCTCGTCCCGCTGGTGGGTGGCTGAGTGGACACGTACGACCCCGAGTCGGCCCTGCGCGATGTGGCCGCCACCGTCAAGAGGTGGTGCGAGCGGAGCGGCCAGACCCTCAACGAGCCCACTCAGCGGGAATCCATCAGCCTGGTGGTGACCGTGTGCGGCTGGGCGCCGGCCGGGACGGTTCCGTCGCTGCTCGCGGCACTGAACGATCCGCACGGGCCGTACGATCTCGCTCCGCCGCTGGTCGAGCTGCTACCGGAGGCGACCCGGCAGGCGCAGACGGTCGCCGCCGCCGTGGCCGACCTGGCCGGTGACGACGCGGATCACGACCGCCGTGTCACCGCTGCGTCGACACTGATCGACCGCCTGCCGTCGCTGCCGTACGCGCACGAGGACCCGCGGGACCGGGCCCGGGGCGAAGCGTGGCGCCGCACGAAGGAACTCCTGGCCGCACAACCGGCGCCGGTACGGCAGGTGGTGTTCGACGCGTTGGCCGTGCCGGGCTCGGGCAAGGACGGGTGGGCCACGCTGATCCGTGCCGTGTGTTCCGGCGGCGGCCTCGACGGCTCGGCCTGGCTCGGCCGGCTGAGCACTCAGGCCTGGCTGGGATTCAACTACTGGAGCTCCCATCTCACGCGGTTCACCTGGGAGTCCCTCCAGGCGGAGGCCGCGGCCGGGCGGGTGAACCCGGCGGCGCTGGCGACCTGGCGTCGGACCGGGATCGAGCGCTCGCTGAGCTACATCAGCGACGAGGCCGACCGGATGTGGCCGATCCCCAACGTCGGTGAGCAGTGGGCCGACCGCGCCGTCGCGGACATCGAGGCGATGCCGGCGGATCGCCGGTCCGCGTGGGAGGCGCTGCTGGCGCACTGCCCGGTCGAGGCGGACAAGGCGAAGCCGACGGCCGCCTGGCGCAAGCAGGCCCGGTCGCTGCTCGACGCGGTGGGCGTCGACGAGTTCACCGCCCGGCTCGACGACTGGCTCCCGCTCGTCGGGCAGTCCCGCAGCCTGCCACTGCGCATGACCACGTGCTGCGCCGGCCACATCAAGGACATGCCACCACGGATGATCGACCGCTACAACGTCAGGCTGCTGTGGGGCCTGCTCTGGATGCGGACGATGTGCCCGCCGTCCGAAGAGACCCTGCGCAGCCTCGGCCAGATCGCGGAACGGGCCGCCCGCAAGATCTCCGGCCACGGCCCGGCGAGCCCGAAGCTGGCGAACGCCGCGGTCGCGGCGCTCGTCGACACCGATCACCCGGCCGCGCTCGCCCAGCTGGCGCGACTGTCCTCGCGGCTGACCTACAAGAGCACCCTGCGCCTGGTGGAGAAGGGGTTGACTCGGCACGCCGAGGCGCTCGGTGTCAGCCGGGAGGACGTCGAGGAGATGGCCCTGCCCGGCTTCGGGCTGCCGCTCGCGGACAAGCTGGGCGACTGTTCGTACGAGCTGGAGGTGCGCGGTGTCGACGCCGTAGTGATGTGGCGCAACGCGGACGGCAAGGTGGTCAGGACGCCTCCGGCGCAGGTGCGCAGGGAGCACGGCGAGGAGGTGAAGGAGCTGAAGGCGACTGTCGCCGACGTCGCCGCGACGCTCGTCGCCACCCGCGACCGGCTGGAAGGGCTGCTGCGGCGCGACCGTTCGTGGACCGTCGAGCAGTGGCGCGAACGGCTCCTGGACCATCCGCTGGCCCGTACGCTGGCCCGGCGGCTCGTCTGGACGGTCGACGGCGTCGCCTGCTGCTGGGCCGGTGAGGCGCTGCGCACAGTGGACGACACCGTGTTCGAGCCGGCCGACGACGCGACGGTCCGGTTGTGGCATCCGGTGCTCGACCCCGACGCGGTGGGGCCGTGGCGGGAGTTCCTGACCCGGCACGCGATCACCCAGCCGTTCAAGCAGGCGCACCGGGAGCAGTATCTGCTCACCGACGCGGAGCGAGCCACTGGCGTGTACTCCAACCGGTTCGCCGCGCACATCGTGCGTCAGCACCGGCTCAACGCGCTGCTGTCCCGGCGCGGCTGGTCGTACGTCCAGCACCGCAACGACGGGGCGTCCTACAACCTGCCCTGGCTGGCCCTCCCGGACTGGGGGCTGCGCGCCGAACTGGGTGTCGCCGGGATCGAGCACCGGGACGACGACCTCGTGTTCGACACGATGGGAACCGACCAGCTGTTCTTCATCCGGGGCGAGCGCCTGCCGGTTCCGCTGGCGCAGGTTCCGCCGGTCGTGCTGAGCGAGGTGATGCGCGACGTCGACCTGTTCGTGGCCGCGGCCGGGGTGGGCGCCGACCCGAACTGGTACGACGGTGGGCCGGAGGGCCGGTATCGCGACTACTGGGCGCAGAACAGCTTCGGCGAGCTGACCCCGACCGGCCGGACGCGCCGGGACGTGCTGGCGGAGCTGATCCCCCGGCTGGCGATCGCCGGTCGCTGCACGCTCACCGACAGGTTCCTGGAGGTACGCGGCGACCTGCACACGTACCGCATCCACTGCGGCTCGGGCAACATCCTGATCGCCCCGGACGAGCGGTACCTGTGCGTCATCCCGGACTCGGCGAAGGCGAAGGAGCCGGAGATGTTCCTGCCGTTCGAGGGTGACAGCCGGCTCGGCGAGATCATCAGCAAGGCGTTGCTGCTGGCCGCCGACAAGAAGATCAAGGATCCGGTGATCCTGCGCCAGCTGTGAGGCGGCCGACGGGCGCCGGGCCCGTAGTCAGCTCGGCGCCCGCTTCGGCAGCAGCAGCTCCTCGTGGTCGAGTTCGCGTTCCAGCACGCGCAGTCCCTCGTCCGGCAGCCGGCCGGAGTCGCGCCACCGCAGCAACTCCTCGCGCTGTGCCTCCAGCGCGGTCCGGTGGACCCGCAGCGCCGTCTCGTACTCGGGTGAGGTGGGCAGCTCCGACGATCCGCTCTGCTGGAGCAGGTCGAGCCGCCCCCGGTAGCGGGCCAGCCGGGTCAGCAACTGGGCGCGTGTGGTGTCGACCGCCACCCGCGTGTCCGGTTCCTCGGCGGCGACGGTGTCGAGGCGGGCCAGGGCGGCCTCGACGGCGGCGGAGCGGGCCTCGTTGCGTACCCGGGCCTGGACTGCCTCGTCGGCGCGCAGGCCGAGCATCCGCACGAGCGGCGCGAACGTCAGGCCCTGCCCGACCAGCGTCACCAGGACCACCACGAAGGTGCAGAACAGCAGCAGGTCGCGGTCGGGGAACGGGTCTCCGCTGTTGGTGGTGAGCGGCAGCGTGAAGATGGCGGCCAGACTGATCACGCCCCGGGTGCCGGACCAGCTCAGCGCCACCACCTCGCGTGCGGTCAGTCCGCGGGCGTTGCGGTCTGCTCGCCCGGTTCGCCGCGCCGCGCCGGGTGGGTCGGTGTCGTCCTGTTCGGCGACGCCGCCCAGCCGGGTGTGCAGCGACCGGGGGAGCCACTGGGTCAGGATCAGCCAGGCCGGGCGCAGGAGCAGGACCACGCCGACGGACACGGCGACGGCGACGGCGATGGTGGAGGTCTCGTACTGGCGCAGGCCCCGCACGACGGCGGGGAGTTGCTGGCCGATGAGCAGGAAGACGAAGCCTTCGAGCAGGAAGTCGACGAGCCGCCACACGGCGTTGGTCTGGAGGCGGGCCGCCCCGGACCCGAACTGCGGCGTCTGGTGGCCGACGATCAGGCCGGCGACCACCACTGCGAGTACGCCGGAGACGTGCAGCGCCTCGCCGAGCAGGTACGCCACGAACGGTGTCGCGAGCGAGATGGCGTTGGACAGCAGCGGGTCCGCGGTGAGCGGCCGGACCAGCCGTTTGGCCCGGGCGACGACGACACCTACGGCGATTCCGCCGGCCGCCGCGAGCACGAACTGCCCGACCGCTGCGTGGAACGAGAACTCGCCGCCCACGGCGGCGGCCACCGCGACGCTGAGCATGGTCAGCGCGGTGGCGTCGTTCAGCAGCCCTTCGCCCTGGATGATCGTGACCATCTTCGGCGGCAGGTTGACCCGGCGGCCCACGGCCAGGGCGGCGACCGGGTCGGGCGGGGCGACGGCGGCGCCGACCGCGATGCCGGCGGCCAGGGTCGCGCCGGCGACGAACAGGTGGAACCCGACGCCGACGAGCAGTCCGGTGAGGAGCACCAGCAGCACCGAGAGGCTGACCACGATCCGCAGGTTGCGCCGGATGTCCAGCAGGGACGAGTCGAGCGCGGCGCTGTAGAGCAGCGGCGGCAGCACGACCATGAGCACGAGGTCGGGATCGAGGCCGATGTTGGGGCCGGGGAGCAGCGCGTACGCGATGCCGATGAGCGGCAGGAGCGCGGCGGCGGGCAGGCCGGTGCGGGAGGCCACCCACCGTACGGCGATGACGACCGCGACGGCGGCGAGCACGAACAGCAGTGTCGAATGGGTGCTCACCCCGGTCGACACTACCGGGATCGAGATCATCGCGCGATGGGAAAGGGGTCGTCAACCGAGGGTTGACGCATCCGTATCGTCAACCTATGGTTGACGCATGGAGGAGACGGAACCGCACAAGATGACCCACCCGGTACGCCTCGACGACCTCATCGACGGCATCAAGAAGGCACACACCGACGCGCTCGACCAACTGGCCGACGCCGTCCTCGTCGCCGACCACCTGGGCGACGTCGCCGATCACCTGATCGGGCACTTCGTCGACCAGGCGCGCCGCTCCGGCGCGTCGTGGACGGAGATCGGCCGCAGTATGGGCGTGAGCAAGCAGGCCGCCCAGAAGCGTTCCGCGGCCAAGGCGGAGACCGCCGCCGCGCTCGACCCGAACTCCGGGTTCGGCCGGTTCACCCCGCGCGCCCGCAACGTCGTGCTGGCCTCGCAGGAGGAGGCGCGGGCGGCCGGCAACGCCGAGATCACCCCGGGACACGTCGCGCTCGGGTTGCTCGCCGAGCCGGAAGGGCTGGCCGCCGCCGCGATCGTGGCGCAGGGCGTACCCCTGGAGCGGCTGCGGGAGGTCGTCACCGCGACGCTGCCGGCGAAGGCCGGCCAGGTCCCGGACCTGATCCCCTACGACGCGCGGGCCAAGAAGGTCCTGGAGCTGACGTTCCGGGAGGCGCTGCGGATGGGACACAACTACATCGGTACGGAGCACATCCTGCTCGCCCTGCTGGAGGAGGAGGGCGGCGACGGTGTGCTGACCGGACTCGGGCTGCGCAAGGACGCGCTGGAGTCGGCGTTCGAGGCGGCGCTGGCCGAGATCACCCGAAAAGGGGCCTGACACCGGGCCGGGGCCTGCCCCCGGGCCGGCCCCGCCCCCCGGGGGCGCGGCCCCGGCCCGCGTGTGTCATTCGGCGGTGGGGAACCCGTAGCGGGCCGCGTGCTCCGGGTCGGCCGGGTCGACCTGGCGGATGCCGGCGTCGGCGAGGCGCTTGTTCACCTCGTCCAGGCGTTCCCGGACCAGCCGGGCCTCCTCCTCGGTGACGCGGCCGCGGTGCGGGCGCCCGGCGTGCTCGATGGTGCCGTAGTCGATCTTTTCGGTGGCGCGGCGTGCCTTGGGCGGCTTGACCCGCTCGGCGGTACGCAGCAGTTGCGCCATCGGCACGTCGGTGGCCATCGCGTCGAACTCGCTGGCGGTCAGCACCACCCGGCGCGGCTCGCCGTGGCCGTGCCGGTCGTGGATCTCCACCACCGCGACGTCCAGTGCCGCGTCGTCGATGCTCTCCACGTCGACCGGGGTGGCGTCCAGTTGCACGGGCCCGGCGACCAGGTCCGGGTGCTCCAGTACGACGACCTTGACCACCTCGTCGTCGGCGCTCAGCACCTGACCGGTGAAGTCGGAGACGTGGATCGTCTTCTTGCCCATGCGCGGAGCTTCTCCTGTCGTAGGCCGGAAATCGGACCACAAGACGCTACCGCACAGGTGTGCGAAGACCGGTACGCCGCCGGCCGGTGTGTCGCCGCCCGCGTTCCTAGAGGCTGCCTTTCGGGGCGACCCACTCGGTGGGCTGGTGGGTGAGCGCGGCGATCCGGTCGTAGTCGGCGTCGTAGTGCAGCACCGTGGCACCGTGCAGCTCGGCGGTCGCCGCGATGATCAGATCAGGCAGCCGAAAGTTGCGGTGCTGGCTCTCGGCGGCCAGTAGGCGGTGCACCGCCATGGCGCGGTCCATCGCCTCGGCGGTGACATCCAGCCAGCGGTGACCCCGGAGCGCCTGCCACAGGATCTCGTATCCCTTCGGTGTGGGGGCGTTGTTCAGATATTCCAGCGAGGTCATCTGGCACGCGGCGAGGCGCCCTTCTGCCAGCAGCGTCTCGAAGCGCTTCCGGACGGCCTGGTGCCGAGCCTGAAGCACGTACACCGACGTGTCCGCCAGGTAGACCTGGCCGGCCATCAGGCCGCGGCCTCGCCGTCGCGGGCGTCCTCGGCGAGCCGGCTCAAGTCGCGCCCACCGCCGTAACGCCAGCCCTCGTCCGACTCGGCGAAGTCCATCTCGACCTGATCGAACGCGGCGACGATCTCCTTCGCCTGCCGCCGGACGGCGAAGGCGTGCAACGCGGCGTTGATGGTGGCGACCTTGGTGTCGGTGCCCAGCACCTCGCGGGCGGACTCCAGCCACTCATCGTTGACGTCCACCGTGATGCGGGTCATGCGTTCGACCGTACACCAGGAAGTGCTGGATCTGCGCACCAAGCTGCGCTTGAAATTGGTGCGTCAGGCGGCCGCCTCCCGGTGATCGCGCTGGGTGCCCGCGTAGAACTCCTGGACCAGGTGCTCCTTGGAGCCGAAGTAGTAGTAGGCGTTGCCCACCGCCACGCCGGCCTCCTGGGCGACCGCGCTGTCTCTTATACACA
>NZ_JAGPXV010000287.1:0-7335 GCF_018070405.1 Micromonospora sp. D75 | reverse complement strand
GGGGAGGTGCCGCCCGGAGGCCCGGAACACCGCCACCCCCCGAGGGTGGGCTGGATCAAAGGTCGAGTAAGCGCCGACGAATCGTCGACGAACTGGGGCGCGATCCGATGTTTCGTCGGATCCGGGCGGGTTGGGGCCGACGGTCCGGAGATGAACCGGCCGTCCGGTGTGCCAGGGAGGCGCGTCCGGCGAGGGCTTGTCGTGACAGAATCGGGCCAGGTCCCGCCGCCGCCCACCCCGCGGCGCCCCGGTGTCCGGCCGCCCGGCCGGCGCCCGCGGGTCCGGTTTCGCCGTCGCCGTCGAGATCGCCAGGAGCCTGTTGATGGACGCCGTGTTCTCCGTACCCGAGCCGCTCAACGAGCCGGTCCACTCCTACGAGCCCGGCAGCGCCGACCGGGAACGGCTCCAGCGGCGGCTGGCCGAACTGGCCGCCGAGCGGATCGAGCTGCCCATGACGATCGCCGGCGAGCGGCGGATGGCCGGCGGCGCGTCGATCGACGTGGTGCAGCCGCACAAGCACGCGCACGTTCTCGGCGTCACCGGGCACGCCACCCACGACGACGCTCGCGCCGCGGTGCAGGCCGCCAAGGACGCCGCGCCGATGTGGCGCGCGCTGCCGTTCGAGGAGCGGGCCGCGATCTTCCTGCGCGCCGCCGACCTGCTGGCCGGCCCTTGGCGGGACACGCTCAACGCGGCCACCATGCTCGGCCAGTCCAAGACCGCCGTGCAGGCCGAGATCGACTCGGCGTGCGAGCTGATCGACTTCCTGCGCTTCAACGTGCACTTCGCCCGGCGGCTCCTGGCCGAGCAGCCGCTGTCCTCGCCCGGGGTCTGGAACCGCCTCGACCACCGGCCGCTGGAGGGCTTCGTCTACGCGATCACCCCGTTCAACTTCACCGCGATCGCCGGCAACCTGCCGTCCGCGCCGGCCATGCTCGGCAACACGGTGGTCTGGAAGCCGTCCCCGACGCAGCAGTTCGCGGCGCACTTCACCATGCGCCTGTTCGAGGCCGCCGGCCTGCCGCCCGGCGTGATCAACATGGTCACCGGCCGCGGCGAGGAGGTCTCCGAGGTGGTGCTCGCCGACCCGGACCTGGCCGGCATCCACTTCACCGGCTCGACGAAGGTGTTCCAGCACCTGTGGAAGACCGTCGGCGACAACATCGCCCGCTACCGCGGTTACCCCCGCCTGGTCGGCGAGACCGGCGGCAAGGACTTCGTGGTCGCGCACACCAGCGCCGACGTGGACGCGCTGCACACCGCACTGATCCGGGGCGCCTACGAGTACCAGGGGCAGAAGTGCTCGGCTGCCTCGCGCGCGTACGTCCCACGGTCGATCTGGGAGGGCGGGCTGCGCGACCGGCTCGCCGCCACCGCGGACTCGCTGACCTACGGCGACGTGACCGACTTCAGCAACTTCGGCGGCGCGGTGATCGACGACAAGGCGTTCGGCCGGCACACCGCCGCGCTGGAGCTGATCAAGGGTGACGACTCCTGCCGCATCCTGGCCGGCGGCACCGCCGACGACTCGGTCGGCTACTTCGTCCGGCCGACGCTGTTCGAGTGCTCCGACGCGGCGCACGAGACGTTCACCACCGAGTACTTCGGGCCGATCCTCGGCGTGCACGTCTTCGACGACGCCCGCTTCGACGAGGTGGTCGCCCAGGCCGAGTCGATCGCGCCGTACGCGCTGACCGGGTCGATCTTCGCGACCGACCGCCGGGTGGTCGACCAGGTGGCGGAGAAGATGCGGTACGCGGCCGGCAACTTCTACATCAACGACAAGCCGACCGGCGCGGTGGTCGGGCAGCAGCCGTTCGGCGGCGCCCGGGCCAGCGGCACCAACGACAAGGCGGGTTCCTGGCACAACCTGGTCCGCTGGATGTCGCCTCGGACGATCAAGGAGACGTTCGTTCCGCCGACCGATCACACCTACCCGCACATGGGCTGAGACGCTCGAAGAGGGCCCGTCCCGGCCGGGACGGGCCCTCTTCCTCATCCGACAGTGCACATCGGACCGGTCCGCGGGTGCCGAAATAGGCAAATCCTGGACGCCAGAGCCGACAAAGTGGCAGCTTAGAGGGCATGGCGGATTCCGGAGTCAACCCGACGGCGGCAGCTTTGCTCGGCCTGCTGCACGACGGCCCGATGACTGGCGGCCAGTTGATGGCCGCGGCTGAGCGCCGGCTGGCGCCGTACTGGTCGATGACCCGCAGTCAGGTCTACCGGGAGCTACCGGTCCTGGCCGAGAAGGGTCTGGTGCGTCTCGGCAAGCCCGGGCCGCGCATGAGTCAGCCGTACGCGCTGACAGCTGCCGGTAAACGGACATTCTCCCGCTGGCTGGCGGAGAATCCCGGCAAGGACACCATCCGTAACCCGATAGCGCTACGGATGGCGTTCGGCAACCTGCACTCGGCGAGCCAGCTCAAGAACCTCTACGCGACGGCGAACGAGTACCACACCGAGGCGCTGGCGGCGGTGCGGGAGCAGGTCAAGAACGCCAAGAAGGAAGGCGAGAGCTACGACGCCAGCGCGCTGGAGTTCGCCGTCGCCTACCACAAGGCGGCGCTGTCCTGGCTCAAGACCGCGCCGGTCGGCTGACCACCTGCAGCAGGTTGAGGGAACGACGCAGTAGTCTTGTCTGTCGTGACCGCTGCCGATTACGCCGAACAGCTCAAGGAACTCGACGCCACGCTGCGCAACATCGAGGCCGTGCTCGACCTCGACAAGCTGCGCGAGCAGAAGGCACGGCTGGAGCAGGAGGCCTCCGCGCCCGACCTCTGGGACGACCAGGCCAAGGCGCAGCAGGTGACGTCGCAGCTGTCGTACGTCAACGGCGAGATCACCAAGCTCGGCGACCTGCGCTCCCGGCTCGACGACGCCGGGGTGCTGCTGGAGCTGGCCCAGGCGGAGGACGACCCGGGCGCGCTGACCGAGGTCGAGTCGGAGATCGCCGGGCTGACCAAGGCCATCCAGGAGATGGAGGTCCGCACGCTGCTCTCCGGCGAGTACGACTCGCGGGAGGCGCTGGTGGCGATCCGGGCCGGGGCCGGCGGCGTGGACGCCGCGGACTTCGCCGAGATGCTGCTGCGGATGTACCTGCGCTGGGCCGAGCGGCACGGCTACCCGACCGAGGTCTACGAGACCTCGTACGCCGAGGAGGCGGGCCTGAAGTCGGCCACCTTCACGGTGAAGGTGCCGTACGCCTACGGCACGCTCAGCGTGGAGTCCGGCACGCACCGGCTGGTGCGGATCAGCCCGTTCGACAACCAGGGCCGCCGGCAGACCAGCTTCGCCGGCGTCGAGGTGCTGCCGGTCACCGAGCAGACCGACCACATCGACATCCCGGAGAACGAGGTCCGGGTGGACGTCTACCGGTCGTCCGGGCCGGGTGGGCAGAGCGTCAACACCACCGACTCGGCGGTGCGGCTGACCCACATCCCCACCGGCATCGTGGTGACCTGCCAGAACGAGAAGTCCCAGCTGCAGAACAAGGCCTCCGCGATGCGGGTGCTCCAGGCCCGGCTGCTGGAGCGCAAGCGGCAGGAGGAGGAGGAGAAGATGGCCGGCCTGAAGAGCGGCGGCACCAGCTCCTGGGGCGACCAGATGCGCTCGTACGTCCTGCACCCGTATCAGATGGTGAAGGATCTGCGTACCGAACAGGAGACGGGCAATCCGTCCTCGGTCTTCGACGGTGACCTGGACAGCTTCATCGAGGCCGGAATCCGCTGGCGGAAGCAGCAGCAGCTCAGCGCTGACGGTGCGTGATCACGTTCGGACTGAGCGCGTCATCGATCCCGTTCTGACCGGGTAAATCGATGACGCGCACCGCTTCGGCGGGCCTGGGGGCTTGGCTCTGCGGTTACACCGCGTAGACTACCGACCCGTGATTCAGCTTGAGCAAGTGACGAAGACGTACCCGAAGGCGTCCCGGCCTTCGCTCGACAACGTGTCCGTCTCGATCGAGAAGGGCGAGTTCGTCTTCTTCATCGGTCCATCCGGCTCCGGCAAGTCCACCATCATCAAGTTGCTGCTGCACGAGGTCACGCCCAACAAGGGTCGCGTCGTCGTCAACGGCAAGGACGTGACGTCGATGCGTTCCTGGAAGCGACCACACTTCCGGCGTTCCATCGGCTGCGTCTTCCAGGACTTCCGGCTGCTGCCGAACCGCACCGCGTACGAGAACGTGGCGTTCGCGCTGGAGGTGATCGGTAAGACGAAGGCGGTCGCCCGCCGGGTCGTGCCGGAGGTGCTGGAGCTGGTCGGTCTCGGTGGCAAGGAGCACCGCTACCCGCACGAGCTCTCCGGTGGTGAGCAGCAGCGTGTGGCGGTGGCCCGGGCGTTCGTCAACCGGCCGCTGATCCTGCTGGCCGACGAGCCCACCGGAAACCTGGACCCGGACACCTCGATCGAGATCATGCGCCTGCTGGACCGGATCAACCGCACCGGCACGACCGTCGTGATGGTCACGCACGACTCCAACATCGTGAACCAGATGCGGCGCCGGGTGATCGAGATCGAGAGCGGCCGCATCGTGCGCGACCAGGCCCGCGGCGTCTACGGCTGAGCCGTACGACGTTCCGTAGACCCTGACGACGAACCCTCACGCCGGAGAGCCGGAGGAATATCCCGATGCGGATGAAGTACGTCCTGTCCGAAGTACTGGTCGGGCTGTGGCGCAACGTCACCATGACCATCGCCATGATCATCACAATGGCGGTGTCGCTGTTCATGTTGGGCGGCAGCGGCCTTCTGTACCAGAAGGTCGGCGACATGAAGGACCTCTACTACGAGAACGTCGAGGTCTCGATCTTCCTGAAGACCGACGCCACCAAGGAACAGGTCGACGCGCTGGGTCAGCAGCTCGACCAGGACCCGCTGGTCAAGGACTCGACGTACGTCAACAAGGACCAGGCGTACGAGCGCTTCCAGCAGATGTACGCCGACGCCCCGGACCTGGTCAGCGCGGTCAAGCCGGACCAGCTTCCCGAGTCGTACCGGGTGAAGCTCAACGACCCCGAGCAGTACAAGGCGATCTACGACAAGTACAAGACCGCCGAGGGCATCGACACGATCGTCGACCAGAGCAAGCTGCTCGACAAGGTCTTCGGCGTGCTCAGCGGCTTCCAGAACGGCGCGCTCGCGATCGCTATGGTGATGGCCGTCGCCGCCCTGCTGCTCGTCGCGAACACCATCCAGGTGGCCGCGTACAGCAAGCGGCGTGAAGTGGCGGTCATGAAGCTGGTCGGCGCGTCGAACTGGTTCATCCAGGCGCCGTTCGTGCTGGAGGCGGTGGTGGCCGGTCTGTTCGGCTCCATCCTCGGTCTGCTGGCGTTGATCGCGGTGAAGGTGCTCGCGGCCGGCAGTTCGATGGCGGCCCTGGAGGGTCTGATCACCCCGATCTCCTGGTCCGACATCTTCCTGACCTTCCCGCTGATGGCCGCCGTCGGTGGCGTGGTCAGCGCGGTCACCGCCTGGGTCACGCTCCGCTTCTACCTGCGGGTCTAGTCACCCGTCCGGCTCCGGCAAGGGCCCTCCCGCGCGGAATAAACCGCGCGGGAGGGCCCTTGTGGTTCCGGTAGCATGATCTTCGCTCGCCGGCCGGTGGCCGGCGACGGACCGGGAGGGAGGTGGCGCCGATGCCACGGGAAAAGGGTCGCAAGGTGGTCGCCTCCAACAAGAAGGCGCGCCACGACTACGCCATCCTCGACACGTACGAGGCGGGCATGGCGCTGACCGGCACCGAGGTGAAGTCGCTGCGGGCCGGGCGGGCGTCGCTCGTCGACGCGTTCGCCCAGGAGCGTGACGGCGAGATCTACCTGCACGCCATGCACATCCCGGAGTACGCCCAGGGCACCTGGACCAACCACGAGCCCCGGCGTACCCGCAAGCTGCTGCTCAACCGGATCGAGATCGACCGGCTGCTGGGCAAGCTCAAGGAGAGCGGCCTGACGCTGGTGCCGTTGCAGGTCTACTTCTCCGACGGCTGGGCCAAGGTGGAGATCGGCCTGGCCCGGGGTAAGAAGTCGTACGACAAGCGCCAGGACCTGGCCAAGCGGGACGCCGCCAAGGAGATCGCCCGGGCGGTCGGCCGGCGCGGCAAGGGCATGGCTGAGTGATACGTCCGGTTCGTCCGGCTGCCCACGTCGGGCGGGCCTCGGGATGAATCCGGTTGCGCCAGGCGTTACGCTTGGTGTGCTGCCGACAGGGGCAGCGCTACGAGGGGGTGACTGGTTTCGACTTCGTACGCAGCGACAGGGGAAGCGAGCCGAGGAAGCCGACGTCGTCTCGAGAATCGGTCGTCGGAAACCAATAAGCGCCAAGAACAATCGCGCTGACTTCGCTCTCGCCGCCTGAGGCGAGTAGCAAGTCTGTCGGCCTGGGAGCGCCTTCGACCCAGTTAGCCGGCATCAGCTAGAAGGCTGGCCAATCGGACCCGGTCGCGGGGTCCGTGCGGCGAGATCAATCAGCGACTGGGCCCGTCACACCAACTTGCTCGCGTGAGCGGTGGGGCCGAGTAGAGGCACAGCGAGCTGCGCTCGGAGAAGCCCTGACAAACCGGCGAAGGACCCGGGTTCGATTCCCGGCACCTCCACTACACGGCCTGTGCGCCCCGGTCCACGAGGACCGGGGCGCACAGTCGTCTGAGGCCTCTGAGCCTGCCGGGGCAGATGGTGCCAATGCGGCAGATGAGACGCGTCGCAGCGCTGGACAGCGCCGCGTACCGGGTCCACCATCGCCATACGGGTTCGCCCAGCAGCGGGAGGTGTCCCATGGTCACCAGTCCGATCCAGCAGCCGATCTCCGTGCTCCCCACCGCTCCCGGTGACCTGCGCGCCCTCGCCCGGGCCACCGGCGGTCCGCGCTGGCGGGAGCGCCTGCTCACCGACCTCGACCCGGTCCGGCGGGGCTTCACCGAACACGTCCGCGTCACCGAAGGGCCGGGAGGCCACTACGCCGACCTGGTGCGCGCCGCGCCGCGGCTGCACCGGGGCGTACGCCTGCTGGTCGCCGAGCACGCCGCGATCCTGGCGGCGCTGGCCGCGCTCCAGCACACGGTCCGGCTGCCCGGGGCGTCCGCCGCCCAGGTGCGGGCCCGCACCGTGGACCTGCTGCGCGCGCTCGACCGGCACCGCCGCCACGGTGCCGACCTGCTCTGGGAGGCGTACCAGGCCGATCTCGGCGGCGAGGACTGAGCCCGGGGGAACCGGCCGGGACGCGCCGGCGTCCAACCGGTATGCGTCGCGTGCTCGCCCTGCTCGGGATCTCGTTGCTGACCCTCTCCGCCTGCGCCACGCCCGGCGCCGCTCCCGTCCGGACGCCGCCCACCGGCCC
>NZ_JAGPXV010000286.1:0-7340 GCF_018070405.1 Micromonospora sp. D75 | reverse complement strand
ACCCCGTACCGGTCGGCCCGCCGCGCGACGACCCCGGCGGCGGCCTCACGGTCTGGCCGCTGGAGCTGCGGCCGGCCCGGCAGACCGCCACCGGCGGCGCGGCGCGCGAGCCGTACCGGTTCGTGGTCCGCCTGCTGGTCTCCGGCGGCGGGCCGGCGGCGCTGCCCGCGCTGGACCGGGTGCTCGCCGCCGCCACCACGGCGGGCCGGCCGGAACTGGTGCTCGCCACCGGCGACCCGGCGCTGTGGCGGGCGCTCGGCGTGGCGCCCCGGCCGGAGCAGCTGCTGGAGGTGCCGGCCCGGATCGACCGGCCGGTCCCGATCGCGCCGCCGGTGCGGCACCCGCTGCGACTGCGGCAGCTCGGCATGCGCACGCTCGACGGCCGGGTGGTCGGCCCGCAGGACCAGCCGCTCGCCGCCGTCCGGGTGGAGCTGGTGGGCACCGCCCAGGCCACCGAGACCGACACCGCCGGCCGGTTCCGGCTGACCGGCGTGCCGCACGACCCCGACGCGCCGGACGCCCCGGTGCGGATCCGGCTGGTCGGCGCGGGACGCGTCCACACCGCCGAACTCGATCCGGACGGCGACCACCTGATCGTCGTCCGCGCGCCCGACTGACGTCCGAGGAGGACCGATGCCCACCTACTTCTCCCCCGGCATCTACGTCGAGGAGGTACCGAGCGGGGCCCGCCCGATCGGACCGGTCGGCATGAGCACCGCCGCGTTCGTCGGGGTCGCGCCCGACCGGGGCGCCCACGTCGGCGAGGCGCTGGCGGTGAACAGCTGGACCGAGTTCCTGCGGCTGTACGCCGACGGCGAGCACCTGGAGAGCACCCCGCTGGCCCGCGCCGTGTTCGGCTTCCTGGACAACGGCGGCACCCGCTGCTGGGTGGTGAACGTCGGCGAGGGCGGCCGCCTCACCGGCACCGGCGGGCGGCGCGGCGGCCTGGAACTGCTGGAGGCGATCGACGAGGTCTCCATAGTGGCCGCGCCCGGCTACCACGACCCGGTCTCGCACGAGGCCCTGATCAGCATGGCCGAGCGGCTGCGCACCATGGTGGCGATCTGCGACCCGCCGCCGGAGGTCACCGACGTCTCCCGGCTCACCCGCGTCGCCACGCCGGGCAAGCCGCCCAAGCCCGCGTCGGCCGCTTCATCCGCGTCGGCCGACAAACCCGCCGAGGGTACGCCGGGCGACGCCGACGACGAACCGCCCGGCGGCGACCGGCCCCGGCAGTCGGACTACGCCACCTTCTACTTCCCGTGGATCCGGGTCCGCGACCCGCTCAGCGGCGACCTGGTGCTCACCCCGCCGAGCGGGCACGTCGCCGGCATCTGGGCCCGCACCGACGCGCTGCGCGGCGTGCACAAGGCGCCCGCCAACGAGCCGGTACGCGGCGCCGTCGACCTCGCGTACCGGGTGACCCGGCCCGAGCACGACGTGCTCAACCCCAAGGGCGTCAACGTGATCCGGTTCTTCGCCGGGGAGGGCATCCGGCTGTGGGGCGCCCGTACGCTCGCCGCCGAGGCCAGCGAGTGGCGCTACCTGAACGTGCGGCGGCTGTCCATCTCGATCGAGCAGGCCATCGCGGGCGGCACCCGGTGGATGGTGTTCGAGCCGAACGACTTCACGCTGTGGCGCTCGATCCGCCGCGACATCGGGGCGTTCCTCACCCGGGTGTGGCGCGACGGCGCGCTGCTCGGCCGTACGCCCGAGGAGGCGTTCTTCGTCAAGTGCGACGAGGAGACCAACCCGGCCGACGTCCGCGACGCCGGGATGGTGGTGGCGCACATCGGCATCGCCGTGGTCAAGCCCGCGGAGTTCGTGGTGTTCAAGCTGAGCCAGTGGGCCGGCGGCACCGAGACCGAGACGATCGGAGGCTGACATGCCCACCACCGCGACGCCGCAGCCGGGGGCGCCCGTCGACCCGTACCGCGCCTACCACTTCAAGCTGCTGATCAACGGCATCACCAACGGGCACTTCACCGAGGTCAGCGGCTTCGAGGTGGCGATTCCCGCGCTGTCGTACCGGGAGGCGGGCAACGAGCGCATCCGGGCCGTGCCGGGACAGGTCGAGTACGCCCCGGTCACACTCCACTTCGGCCTGACCAGCTCACGTGAGCTGTGGGACTGGGTGAACGCGGCGGCGAAGGGCACCGTCAACCGGCGCAACGTGTCGGTGGTGCTGCTCGACCCGGCCGGCACCGCCGAGGTGCTGCGCTGGAACATGATCAACGCCTGGCCGACCCGGTGGCGGGGCGCGCACCTGAACACCCTGTCGCAGGAGATCGCCATCGAGGCGCTGACCCTGGCGTACGAGGGCCTGGAACTGGAGGCCGGCGGTGCCGCCGCCCCGGCGGGCGCGTGACCGGCTGGCCCGCGCGCTGCGGGTCACCGCGGATCGCCTGTCCGGTCCGGCCCCGGCCGAGGACGCGCCGCCCTTGCCCGGCCAGCAGCCCGCCCCCGGTCAGCCGCCCGAGCACTGGCGGCGGCTGGTGGCGGCGCACGCCCCCGGCCTGCTGCGCGACCTTCCGCCGGTTTCCGCTCCTCCCCCGCTCTCCGACGAGCGGCGCCAGAGGGGCCGGTGGCGCTGGATGGCACGTTTGATCAACGGACTCGCCGCTTTCCGCAACAGCCCGCCGAGATCTTGGTACGAAAGGGCCCCTATAGGGGCCGTTTCCTACCAAGATCTCCCGGAGCTCCTGGGAAGTGGGACGGGTATCTCGGGAAGCGGGAACTCGGAGCCGGGGCGCGGTGCGCGGTCGCCGGGAGCGACGAGTGCCGGGTGGGAAGTGAGCGGGGCGGCGCCTTCCACGCCGACGCCGGGCGCCCGGTCCCGCTCGGACGGGGCCTCGCGGTCGTGGGACGACGGGGCGTCTGCGGGTGAACCCGCGAACCGGTTCGTGACGGAGCCGATCGGCTTGGCCGGGGCACCGGAGAGGACGAGAGCGGCGCGTATGCCGGACCGGACCGGATCACCGGGCGCCGTCGGCCCGACCGGTACCGCACGCACCACGGAAGCCATCGGTGGCGCGCCCCCGGCACGCCGGCCGGCGGTGACTCGCGCCCTCAGGCCGGCCCTCACCCGCACGAGGGGCGCGAGCAGCGACGGCACCGGTCGGCCCACCGACCCGGGCGTGCCCGCCGGGCCCGTACACCCCGCCGGCAGCCGGGACACGATCGGATCGCCGGGCCGCGTGAGATCCGGCGAATCGAACCGGCCGTCACCGTCCGAGCGCAGGCCCGGCCCCGACCGGGTGGACCCGCTCCGCAACCTCCCACAGGTCGACCGGGGCCGGCCGACGCGCAGGGACGACATCGCCGGAGCGGACGTGCCGTCCGGTCGAGGGGACACGCCCCCGCTCACCTTCGCGGCTGCACCACCGTCGTTGCCGCGCGGACCGGCCGCACGCATCAAGGGCGGTCGAACCGGATCAACGAACGGTCGCGACGGGACAAGGGACGGATCCGTCGCCCAGTACCCGGGGCGCGCCGCCGGCCTGCCGTACCCGGGCGGACACGACCCGGCGTCCGGGGAGAGGCAGGGGCGGTGGCCCGCGCGTCCCACGTACAGCAACCCGTGGCCGGCCCTGCCGGACGGTTCCGACCCGACCCGCACGACGGGCCACGTGGCGGCCGGGATGGCCGAGGGCGGCGGGACGCACGCGGATCCGTGGCCGGCGCTCCCGGCCGAACCGGCGTGGCCCGCCCCGCAGCCCACGCGGTGGAGCGACACGGCCCGGCTGGACCAGGAACAGGCGGGTGACTGATGGAGCGCGTCGCCTTCCTCGTGGACGAGTCCGGCACCCGGGTCGACTGCCTGCTCAACCCGGAGACCGTGCAGGTGACCCGGCTGGCCGGGGTACGCCCGCGCGGCGGACCGGACGGGCCGCTGACCGGCGCCGGGCTGGCCGACGACCCGCTGGTCTTCACCGGCGGCGGGCGTACCGAACTGGTCCTGGACCTGCTCTTCGACGTCGACTTCGTGGAGTCGCCGGCCCGGCCCGAGGACGTCCGCACGCTGACCCGGCCGTTGTGGATGCTGGCGGAGAACTCGGCGGTCGAGCACGGCTGGCTACGCCCGCCGCTGGTCCGCCTGGTCTGGGGCAAGACCTGGAACGTGCCGGGCGTGATCACCGCGATCGCGGAACGGTTCGACGCGTTCACCCTCACCGGTACGCCCCGGCGCTCCTGGCTGCGGCTGAAGCTGGTCCGCGTCGCCGAGGGCGCGGAGGCGGCGCGCGCCGGGTTCGAGGAGGAACTGGCCGCGGCGAGCACACCCGCTGTCGCGCCCGGGTCCGCGGTGGTCGCCGCCGCCGACGGCGCGGCCGAGCCGGGCTGGTCCGGGGTGCGCTTCGACCTGCTCGCCCACGACGCGCTGGGCTCGCCGCTGCGCTGGCGGCTGCTCGCCGAGCACAACCGGATCACCGACCCGCTCACCGTGCCCGCCGGCACCGCGCTCGCCGTCCCGCCGGCCGGCGCCACCACCGTCGCGCCGGACGCCGTCACCGCGGGAGGCACGCCGTGACCCGCCACGCGACCAGCCCGGCGCGGCGAGCGGCCGCCGGGGGTGCGCCGTGAGCCGGGCCGCCCTGGTCACGGTCGACGGGCGACCGCTGGCCGACCCGGCCCGGCTGCGCGGCATCCGCGTCGCCGCCCGCCTCGACCGCCCGGCACAGTGCGAGCTGACCCTCGCCGCCGCCCCCGGCGCGGGTCCGCTCGACCCTCCGGTACGCCCCGGCGCCGCCCTCGACGTCCGCCTCGACGGGCAGGCGGAGGCGCTGTTCACCGGCGAGGTGACAGCAGTCGAGCGGGAGTACGCCGGTGACGGCGCCGCGCTGGCCCGGATCCGGGCGTACGACCCGCTGCACCGGCTGCGCAAGCGGCAGGAGCTGCGCGTGTTCGAGTCGGTGACCGCCGCCGAGCTGGCCGCCGACCTGTGCGCCGGGCTGGGGTTGAGCGTGGCGGCCGAGGACGACGGGCCGCGCCTGGACCGGCTGCTCCAGCACCGGCACACCGACCTGGATCTGCTGTGCGAGGTGGCCGGCCGGGCCGGACTGCACCTCGGCGTGGACGGTGACCGGTTGCGGCTGTTCACGCTGGAGGGCTACGGGGAGCCGCTGCCGTTGACGCTCGGCGAGACGGTGCACGCGCTGCGGATCACCGAGAACCTGGACCGGGCGGGCGCGGAGTGCGCAGTGCTCGGCTGGCACCCGCAGCGCGCCGAGCCGCTGAGCCAGCGCGCGGACGAGGCGCGCAGCGGGCGGCGCATCCCGCTGCGCCCCGACCCGGGCGACGTGGGCGCGGACGGCGTCCGTACCGCTGTGGACCAGCCGGGCCGCAGCGACGACGAGCTGGCCGCGCTGGCCCGAGCCGGGCTGGACGCCCGGGTGGCGGCGCTGGTCACCGCCGAGGGCACCGCGGAGGGCGACCCGGCGCTGCGACCGGGCCGGCGGATCGCGCTGGCCGGCGTCCCGGAGCCGCTGGCCGGGGTGTACGTGCTCACCGAGGTGGTGCACACGGTGGACGCCGACGGGCACCTGACCCGGTTCTCCACCGCGCCGCCCGGCCCGCCGCCGTCGGCCGCGCCCCCGGCGGCGACTGTCACGCTCGGCACCGTCACCGACGTCGACGACCCGGACGGGCTGGGCCGGGCCCGGGTGACGCTGCCCGCGTACGGCGATCTGGACGCCGGATGGCTCGCGGTGCTCTGCCCGGGCGCGGGCCGGGGCAAGGGGATCGTCGCGCTGCCCGACCCGGACGACACCGTGCTGGTGGCGCTGCCCGGCGGCGAACCGGCCTCGGGCGTGGTGCTCGGTTCGCTGTTCGGCGCGGTCGAGCCGTACGACACCGGGATCGTGTCCGGCCGCTCGCGGCGCTGGTCGATGCGGACCGGCACCGGGCAGTCCATCGTGATCGACGACGACGGGCGCACGCTGCGGCTGGCCACCGACGCGGGCAGCTTCGTCGAGCTGCGTCCCGAGCTGACCACCGTGCACGCCGCCGGTGACCTGGTGCTCTCCGCGCCCGGCCGGGCCGTCGTGGTACGCGGCCGCACCGTCGACTTCCTGCACGCCCCGGCGGCCGAGGACGCCGAGACCGCCGCCGCGCAGGCCCGTACGCTCGCCCGTTCCGCCGGAGGTGGCTGATGCGCTGGATCCACCGCGACTCGCTGATCACCTGCGGACACGACGGGCGGGTGAGCAACCGCCCGTCCCAGCAGTGGGTGACGGTCCAGGCCGTGCCGGTGCTGATCCGCCCCGACCCGGAGGGGCGCGACATCACCGCCTGCCCCAACTACGGCCCGACGATCAAACCGTGCCTGCACACGCTGACCGTGACAGTGGGTTACAGCACGTGGGTGCGGGTGGACCGGCAGCCGGTGGTGCTGTCGCACCTGGACGGTCTGACCGACGGCACCCCGCCGGGCACCGTGCACCACCAGGTCCGCGACGTGCGGCAGAGCTTCCTGGGGGCGGACGCATGAGGGCCTTCCGCTTCGTCGGCGCCGGCTTCGACGCCGGCCGCGCCGGTGGTCTCGCGCTCACCGCCGCAGGCTCGCTCGCCATGACCGACGGCGACGAGACGGTACGCCAGGCGCTGTACCTGCTGCTGTCCACCACGCCCGGGGAGCGGCTGATGCGTCCCGGGTACGGGTCGCGGCTGCACCGGCTCGTCTTCGCGCCCAACGACGACACCACCGCCGGGCTGGCGATCCACTACGTGCGGCAGGCGATCCGGCGCTGGGAGCCCCGGGTCGAGGTGCTCGACGTGGACGCCGGCCCCGACCCGGACGACCCGTGGCGCCTGGTGATCCGGCTCGACTACCGGGTGCGGGCCAGCCTCTCCCCCGGCCACCTGGTGTTCTCCGTCGACCTGCTGCCCGCCGACGAGGAAACCGCAGACGAGGAGGGCACGTCATGACGCTGCCGGTGCCGCACCTGGACGACCGCGCCTTCCTCGACCTGGTCACCGAGGCGCGGGAACGCATCGCCCGGTCCTGCCCGGACTGGACCGACCTGTCCGCGCACGACCCGGGCATGGCGCTGGTGGAGGCGTTCGCGTACCTGACCGAGGTGATGATCTACCGGCTGAACCAGTTGCCGGAGAAGGCGTACGTGGCGTTCCTGAACCTGCTCGGCGTCACCCGGCATCCACCGGCGGCGGCCTGGGCGGACGTGCGCCTGACCCGTACCGGCCCGGACCGCGGCCCGGTGCGGGTGCCGGCCGGCACCCGGGTCGCCGCGGCCCGCGGCGCGGACCCCCGGCCGGTCGTCTTCGTGACCACCGAACCGGCGGTGCTGCCCGCCGGGGAGACCACGACGACGGTACGTGTGCAC
>NZ_JAGPXV010000285.1:0-7355 GCF_018070405.1 Micromonospora sp. D75 | reverse complement strand
CCATCACTCCGGAACAGGCGGGACATCGCCCGACCAGGCCCGGGGCGTGCGAGTAGACGTGTAGCCCGGCCATCGGGCCGGTCATCCCGCAGGTGTCGCAGCGCCCGGTGGTGGCGCTCAGGTCGACGGCGAACACCTCGCGCAACGGCCCGTCGAGCATGTTGCCATCCAGGTAGGACAGGTCGGTCATCCGCTCTCCTCGGGTCGTCAGCCGGTCGGGCCGAACCGTTCGGTCCGCACGCGCCGGGTCGGGTGGCCCAGCCCCACCAGCAGGTCGGCCACTGTCTCCACGAATCCGGTGGGGCCGCAGACGTAGCAGAGCGGCTCCAGGTCCGGCGGCCAGCCGTGGCTGTTCACGTCGGCGAGGCCGATCCGGTGCGGCTCGCCGCGCCAGCCGTCGGGCGCCGCGCGGGTGTAGACGTACGCGACGTCCAGGCCCTGGTCGTCGCGGGCGCGGCGGCGCAGCTCGTCGGCGTAGATCACGTCGTCCGGGGTGCGCACCGAGTAGACGAGCCGGAACGGGGTGCGGCTGCCGGCGGCCCGGCGCGCGCGGATCATCGCCATCAGCGGCACCACTCCGGATCCGCCGCCCACCAGCAGCACCGGCGCGGTCTCGTCGGTACGCCAGACGAACCAGCCGCCGACCGGTCCGCGCACCTCGATCGGGTCGCCCTCGGCGTAGGTGTCGGTCAGGTATGGCGACACCTCCCCGTCGGGCACCCGCTGCACCGTCACCTCGATCCGCTCGCCGTCGGCCGGGCCGGCCAGCGAGTACGACCGGGCGGCCTGGTAGCCGTCCTCGGCGGTCAGGCGCAGGTCGACGTGCTGCCCGGGCAGGTGGCCGGGCCAGCCGGGCACGTCCAGCACCAGCGTCTGCGCGGTGGGCGTCTCGATCCGCCGCTCGACGAGCCGGGCCACCCGCCACATCAGCGGCGCGACGCGGCGGCCCTGCGCCTGCGCGGTCACCTCAGTCGCCCTGGTAGCGCTGCTCGCGCCACGGGTCGCCGTAGTCGTGGTAGCCGGCGGTCTCCCAGAAGCCGGGCCGGTCGTCGACGAGCAGCCGGATGCCGTGCACCCACTTCGCCGACTTCCACAGGTACAGGTGCGGCACGAGCAGCCGCGCCGGGCCGCCGTGTTCGGCCGGCAGCGGCCCCCCGTCGTACGTGTGCACCACCCAGGCCCGCCCGCCACGCAGGTCGTCCAGCGGCAGGTTGGTGGTGTAGCCGCCGTAGGAGTGCGCCAGCGCGTACCGGGCGGTGGTGTCGACGCCGTCGAGCAGCGTGTCCAGGGAGACGCCCTGCCAGGTGGTGCCGAGCTTGGACCAGCGGGTGACGCAGTGCAGGTCCACCGTCGGGGTGTCCTGCGGCAGGCCCATCATCTCGTCCCAGGACCAGCGGTACTCCGCGCCGGTCTCGCTGGTCAGCACGAACTCCCAGGTGTCGAGCGGCACCCGCGGCGTCGGGCCGGCGGAGAGCACGGGAAAGTCCTCGGTGAGGTACTGCCCCGGCGGCAGGTCGGTCGCGGACGAACGGGGCCGGCCCTGGAAGCCCGGCGAGACGATTCCCACCCGTCAGTCGTACCACCGCCGGCCGTGCCGGGGCAGCGGTTCCCACCGAGTCAGGCGCCGCCTCCGCCCTGCACCTCGTGCACGACGGTGCGCTGGCCGTCGCCGCTGTTGCGGGTGGCCCGGAGGCTGGTGATGGTGACGATCACCAGGACGCCGATGATCACGCCGAGCGAGGCCAGCGTCGGAATCTCCGGCACGCCCTCCCAGATGCCGTGCGCCCAGTGCAGGCCCAGCTTGAGGCCGATGAACGCCAGGATGACGGCCAGGCCGTAGCTGAGGTGCACGAGCCGGCTCAGCGCGGCGTGCAGCACGAAGTAGAGCGCCCGCAGGCCCAGCAGCGCGAAGGCGTTGGTGGCGAAGACCAGGTACGGGTCCTCGGTGATGCCGTAGACGGCGGGCACCGAGTCGACGGCGAACACGATGTCGGTGGCCAGCACCGCGACCACGACGAGCGCGAACGGGGTGAGCGCCCGGCGGCCGTTCTGCCGGATGGTCATCCGGGTGCCGTGGTATTCGTCGACCACCGGCATGACCTTGCGCAGCAGCCGCACCGACCGCATCTTGTTGATGTCGACCTCCTGCTCGTGCCCGCTGAGGGCGTCGCGCAGCAGCTTCACCGCGGTGGCGACGAGGATGAGCGCGAAGAGCAGGAAGGCGAAGTCGAGCGTCTTGAGCGCGGCGGCGCCGAGCGCGATGAACACACCGCGCAGCACCAGGGCGCCCGCGATGCCGTAGAGCAGCACCCGCTGGGCCAGGACGGAGGGCACCGCGAACGCGGCGAGCAGCAGCATGAAGACGAACAGGTTGTCGACCGACAGCGACTTCTCGACCAGGTAGCCGGTGAGGTACTCGATGCCCTGCTGGCTGCCCCAGCGGGACCAGATCCAGGCGCCGAACGCCAGCGGCAGCGCGATGTAGAAGGCCGACCAGCCCAGGGCTTCACGGATGGAGACCTCGTGCGGCTTGCGGGTGACCAGGAAGTCGAGCACCAGCAGCACGAGCACGCCGACGATCGTCACCGCCCACAGCGTGGGCGTGCCGACCGACGACAGTTCGGCCGCAGCCAGCGGGGACAATTCGGGCATGGAACCTCCTCGAACACCGTGTCATGTTCGAGGTCTCCTTCACCCACGTTTCCGTGGGCAACCACCCGGGGCTCGCCTCGGCGGCTTGCCGTACTGACCGGAATGATTTTTGGGAAGTACTCCCCTCGCCTGGACAAGGCTAGGTCACCGCCGGACCGGACGCCAAGTCGGGACACGGATGCTTGCCCTGGTCAACAGACTGGGCGGCGGTTCAGGGCATGGTGCCTGGTCACCGCGGCCCCTATGGTGACGCAGGTGACAGTCCAGGGACCGCTGACCGGCGTACGGGTGATCGAGCTGGCCGGGATCGGCCCCGGGCCGTTCGCGGCGATGATGCTGGCCGACCTCGGCGCCGACGTGGTGCGCATCGACCGGCCCGGCGGCGGCGGGTTCGGCGCGTTCCCGGGCGACCTGCTGAACCGCAACCGCCGCTCGATCGCGGTGGACCTGAAGCAGCCCGCGGGCCGTGACCTGGTGCTGGCGCTCGCCGCCCGGGCCGACGCGCTGGTGGAGGGCTTCCGGCCCGGGGTGACCGAGCGGCTCGGCCTCGGCCCGGACGACTGCCTCACCGCCAACCCGCGCCTAGTGTACGGGCGGATGACCGGCTGGGGGCAGGACGGCCCGCTCGCGCACAGCGCCGGACACGACATCGACTATCTGGCGCTGACCGGGGCGCTGCACGGGGTGGGCCGGGCCGGTGAGCGTCCGGTGCCGCCGATGAACCTGCTCGGCGACTTCGGTGGCGGGGGCATGATGCTGGCCCTGGGCGTGGTCGCGGCGCTGTACGCGGTACGCGGCGGCGCGCCCGGCCAGGTGGTCGACGCCGCCATCGTGGACGGCGTCTCGGTGCTGGCCACCCAGATCCACGCGCTGCGCGGCATCGGGCTGTGGCAGGACCCGCGCGGCGTGAACCTGCTCGACGGCGGCGCGCCCTTCTACGACACGTACGAGTGCGCCGACGGGCGGTACGTGGCGGTCGGCGCGCTGGAGCCGCAGTTCTACGCCGAACTGGTCCGGCTCACCGGTTTCCCGTTGGACGGCGACGACGGCCCGGACAGCGGCGACGCGCTGGACCGGGACGACCCGGCGAACTGGCCGGCGTTGCGGGCCGCCTGGGCGCGGCTGTTCCGCACCCGCACCCGGGACGAGTGGACGCAGCTGCTGGCCGGCACTGACGCCTGCGTGGCGCCGGTGCTCGACTGGGCCGAGGCGCCCGAGCACCCGCACCTGCGCGCCCGGGACACCTTCGTCGCGCCGGACGGGGTCACCCAGCCGGCGCCCGCGCCGCGTTTCTCGGCCACCCCGACATGTGTGCGGCGCCCGCCGCCGGGGCCGGGCGAGAACACCGACGAGGGCCTCGCCGAGGCGGGGGTGGACGCCGCCCGGATCGCCGCGCTGCGGGCGGCCGGTGTGATCGCCTGATCGTGGGCGGTCAGCGCCGGCGCGCGGCGGCCGGGGCGAGCGCCGGTTCCACCATGTCGCGGTAGTCGCGCGGGAACTGGACCACGACGTCCTGGAACTCGCCGCCGCCGATCGCCTCGCGCATCGTGGTGAACACCGCGCGTACGGCGTCGCGGGCGGTGTTCTCGTCGCAGTCCGCCCGGCGGGCGACCCGGGCCACGAACTCCGCCGCGCCGAACCGCTCGGCCGCCTCGTCCCGCGGGTACGGGCTGAGCAGCCCCTGCAGCGGCTTCGGCAGTTGCGCGGCCAGGTCAAGCACCTCGCCACCGGTCAGCCGCTGCGCGAACGTCTCCAGGGTGGCCGCGGTGAGCGTGGCGGCGCGGTCCTCGCTGGTGCCGGTGAGCCGGGCGACCCGGCCCACGAACGTCAGGTAGTGCATCGGTGGTACCCCCTTCGGTGCGCCCAGCGCGGCTACCCGCCCCGGCGCGGCGGAAACGGTTGCGACGGGGCGGCAGGTTTTCCGGCGGCGGCGGGCGTGAGCGGCGGCGCGGCGGGTAACCGCCGCCCGGTCGTGACCCCAACTACTGCCGCGAGGAGCCCGACTGATGGCGAGTTACTCGGATGTCCTGGAGTACCTGTCCGCGCTGGACTACCCGGCCGGGAAGGACGACGTCATCCGCGAGGCGGAGCGGGAGGGCGCGCCGCCGGACGTGTTGCGGGCGTTGCGCGCGCTGCCCCCGGTGGACTACGCCAACGGCACCGAGGTGGCCCGCTCGGCCGGCATCGACGCGGCCCCGGAGGTGAGCCGCTCGCAGCGCGCGGCGCAGGCCCGGGACAACCACCCGCGCGTGTCGCAGCACCTGCGCGGCATCTGAGCACGGCGGGAGAGCCGGCGGGCGACACGGCCGCCGGCCTCTGCGCGTGCGGAAAAGCTGGGCTCCTCTGTGGCCGGTCGCGCAGCCCGGACAGGCGAGCGCCCCGGGTCACGAACCGCGACCTGGGGCGCCACGCAGCACCTGTCCCCCGCGGTTCACGCCCGAACCGGGTCGCGACCGCGAGGCGGTGAGATGTTCGCCCGAACCGGGCGGGCATCGCTGCCACGATCATCATACGACGCAACATCAGCCGAACGGGTGAGAATCGCGGAACTGTGTCCGGGCGCACGTACGCGCTCAGGCGGTCACCTCGGCGTACCGGCGTTCCAGGTCCACTCGCGCCAGCGCTCCGACCAGCCACGACAGTTGTTCCGACTCACCACTGCCGGCCAGCCCGGCTAGGTCACCGGCGGTACGGCCCAGGCCGAGCCGGCGGGCCGCCGCGAGCGCTCGACGGTCGGCCACCGGCGCCGCCTCGCGCCACAACGCCTGCGCCTCACGCAGGAACAGGTCGCACACCTCGTCGTCCACTCCGGGCAGTGCGGTCAGCAGCCGCCGCTCCCCCGCCGGGTCCTGACGCGCGGCGGTGCGCAGCCGGCGCAGGTCGCCCCGGTACGTGTCGACGACCGTGCGGGCCAGGTCGCCGAGCGTGTCGGCGAGCCCGGCCAGGTCGCCGCGCAGCCCGGCGGCGCGCAGCACGCGTACCCGGTCCTCGTGGCGCGAGCGGGCCATCCGCGCCGCCGTGTCCCACCCGGCGTCCCGCAGCGCCGTGGCCGCGTCGACCGCGCGGTGGAAGTCGCCCCGGCGGGCCAGCAGGACGGACAGGTAGAGGACCTGGAACAACTGGGCCGGGTTGTTCGTCACCCGGAACCCGAAGCACTCGGCGAAGCCGCGGCCGTCCCCGGCGAGCCGGCGGGCCAGCCGCTTCTTCTCCTCGACGCTGCGCGTGGCGGTGTGTGTCGGCATGCCGCCGACTACCCAGGCGACGGCCCGGCATTCGGGTACGACCGTCAGCCGCGTACGCCGCCGCTGCGGTCGCGGGCCTTGAGCCGGGTGGTGGGCAGCGCGGGCGCGGGCAGCGGCGGCGCCGCGTCGTCGGCGACGACGCCGAAGCGGCGGCCGGCCATCCAGTCCTCCCGGGCGGCCACCACCTCCTCGTGTGAACGGCCGACGAAGTTCCACCACATCACCAGCGGCTCGTCGAACGGGGTGCCGCCGAGCAGCAGCAGCCGGGTCCCCGGTTCGGCGCTCAGGGTCAGCGCGCTTCGCCCGAGGCCCAGGTACAGCAGCGCGCCGGGAGCCAGCGCCACGCCGTCGCAGTCGGCGGCGCCGGACATGGCCAGCAGCGCGTACTCGAAGTCGGGGCGCAGCGGCAGCGTGGCCGGCGCCGCGCCGCGGGCCTCGAGCTGCGCGCCGACGAGCGGGGTGTGCACGACGGCGGGCGAGCGTTGCCCGCCGAACTCACCGACGAGCACCGTGACGTCCAGGTCGCCGTCGCGCAAGCGGGGCAGGTCGGCGTGGTGGGCGAAGTCCGGGTCGCCGGCGCGCGCCGGGTCGGGCAGCGCCACCCAGAGTTGTACGCCGTGCATGAGCGGCGGGTGCACCAGCGGGGAGCGCTCGGAGTGGGCGATGCCGCGCCCGGAGGTCATCACGTTGAGCTGGCCGGGGCGGATGGGCTGGACGTTGCCGAGGCTGTCGCGGTGCAGGATCTCCCCGTCGAGCAGCCAGGTGACGGTCTGCAGGCCGGTGTGCGGGTGCGGCGGCACCTCCATGCCGGGCCGGTCGGCGACGTCGTCGGGCCCGAAGTGGTCGACGAAGCACCACGCGCCGACCATCCGGCGCTGCCGCTGGGGCAGCAGCCGGCGCACCGTGGTGTAGCGGCCGAGGGGGACGTCGTGCCCGGGCAGCAGCACGCTGCCCGGGTCGGTCGGGCCGACGCCGGGCGGGAGCGTCTGCGCGGGCAGGGATTCGGTGCGGTCCACCGCCCCGACTGTACGCTCAGTCCGCCGTGACGCTCACCGCGTTCGCGCCCGCCGCCAGATCGAGGTAGAGCCGTTCGGCCGCCCGGTCCCAGCCCGGTGAGCTGACCAGGTCACCGGCGGCGATCCCGCCGTGCCGCTCGTCGTAGACGGTCAGCGAGCCGGCCCCGGCGGCGACGCGCACCCGCACCGGCGGCCCGCCGGGCACGGTGACGGTCAGCTCGCTGACCCCGCCGGTCATCCGGACGGTGAGCGACCCGTTCAGCCGGGGCAGCAGCAGCCGGGTCCGCGACGCGCCGCCGACCAGGTCGATCCCGGCGAGCCGGGCGTCGCCCAGGTCGAGTCGCTGCTCGCTGACGCCGCCGACGAGCCGTAGCCGCCAGGTGACCCGGGAGTTGAGCGCGACGTCCACGGCGGCCGGCCCGCGACGGCCGTTCTCCTCGACCCG
>NZ_JAGPXV010000284.1:0-7392 GCF_018070405.1 Micromonospora sp. D75 | reverse complement strand
GGTCATGGCCACCGGGACGCTCATCTTCCTGATCATCGGCGGGGTCGGTGTGGGCGTGCTGACGCTCGCCCTGCTCGGCTCGGGAGTGCTCCACCTCGGCCAGCCGGACGTCGACGGGCCGGTGTCGCTGGAGGCGGCCGCCGGGTTCACCGGCGCGTTCGGCTTCGGCGCCGCGATCGTCAACGAGCTGCTCGGCGGGCGTACCCCCGGGATGATCGCGGCGGCGGTGGCCGGCGGCGCGCTCGCCGCCGTGCCCACCGGCTGGCTGGCGGCCCGGCTCAGTCGCGCGGCCCGCAACATGCGCACCGACGCCACCCCCACCCGCGACCACCTGGCCGGCGCGATCGGCCTGGTGGTGACGCCGATCCCCAGCGGCGGCTACGGCGAGGTGCGGGTACGCCTCGCCGGCCAGCCGGTGAAGCTCAACGCCCGCGCCGACGGGCCGATCCCGGTCGGCACCCGGATCTTCGTGGTCGAAGCACTGAGCGAGACCAGCGTGCACGTCGAGACCTACTGACACCAACAGACGGGAATGCCCATGCCCCTGCTCGTCGCCATCGGCGGCGCGGTCCTCCTCGCCGTCGTCCTCGTACTCTTCGTGTTGTCCCGGATCAAGGTGGCCGGGCCGAACCAGGCGTTCATCGTCACCGGCCGCAAGGGCCGCACCACCCAGACCGCCGACGGAGCCCGCTCCACCGACATGTCCGGGCAGAAGGTCGTGCTCGGCGCCTCGGTGTTCGTCCTGCCGGTGGTGCAGAAGCTCCAGTCGCTCGACCTGTCCAGCCGCCGGATCGACGTCAGCATCCGCGGCGCGGTGAGCAAGCAGGGCATCCGCACCGAGCTGCACGGCGTCGCGATCGTCAAGGTCGGCGGCACCGAGGACGCGATCCGCGCCGCCGCCCAGCGTTTCCTGAACCAGCAGGAGGAGATCGACAACTTCACCCGCGAGGTGCTGGCCGGTGCGCTCCGCTCGATCGTCGGGCGGCTCACCGTCGAGGAGATCATCCGGGACCGGGCGGCGTTCGCCAGCGCGGTCGCCGAGGAGGCCGAGCACTCGATGACCAACCAGGGCCTGGTGCTGGACACGTTCCAGCTCCAGGACATCCTGGCCGAGGGCTCCTACCTGCAGGACCTGGGCCGGCCGGAGGCGGCCCGGGTGCTCAAGGACGCGGCCATCGCCGAGGCGCGGGCCCGCCAGCAGGCCGAGCAGGAGCGGCTGCTCGCCGAGGAGGCGATCGCCGAGGCGAACCGGAACCTGGCGCTCAAGCAGGCCGGCATCCAGGCCGAGATCGACGCGGCCAAGGCGAAGTCGGCGGCGGCCGGGCCGCTCGCCCAGGCCGAGCGGGACCAGGCGATCCTCTCCGAGCAGCAGAAGGAGGCCGAGCGCAACGCCGAGCTGAAGCAGCGCCAGCTCGACACCGAGGTGCGCAAGCCGGCCGACGCGGCCCGGTACAAGGTGGAGCAGGAGGCCGAGGCGAACCGCAACGCGGCGGTGCTCAACGCCGACGCGCAGCGGCAGGCGACCATCGCCGCCGCGCAGGCCGCCGCCGAGCAGGCCCGCCTCACCGGTGAGGGCGAGCGGGCCCGCCGGGCCGCGCTGGCCGAGGCGAACGCGATCGAGGGCGCCAAGGAGGGCGAGGCGGAGCAGCGCCGGCGTTCCGCGATCGCCGAGGCGGTCGAGCGGGAGGGCCAGGCCGAGGCGGCGGCCATCCTCGCCACGGGTCAGGCCGAGGCCGACGCGATGGCCCGCAAGGCCGAGGCGTTCGCCGCGTACGGCGAGGCGGCCGTCCTGGACCTGCTGGTCAAGGTGCTGCCCGAGGTGGTCGGCGCGGCCAGCGCCCCGATCGGCGCGATCGACAAGATGACGGTGATCTCCACCGACGGCGCGTCGTCGCTGACCAAGTCGGTGGCCGGGAACGTCGCCCAGGGTCTCCAGCTGGGCAGCGACCTCACCGGCATCGACCTGGCCGGGCTGCTGGCGCGGCTGGGCAGCAGCGCGCAGAACAACGGCAAGAGCACTGTGGACGGCAGCACCGTCGACGCGTGACGAACGACGGCGCCCGCCGGGTCTCCCCTCGGGGAGCCGGCGGGCGCCGTTTCGGTGTGGCGGGTCAGAGCGCGGCGAAGACGAACTTCTCGCCGGTGCTCAGGCCCAGGGTCTCGCTGTTCCAGTCGATGACGCGGCTGGCGATGAGCTGGCTGCCCCCGGTCGCGCCGGCGGTGACCGCCTTGCCGTTGGCGTTCGCCCGCAGGTAGACCGAGCCGTCGGTGTTGTCGTCGAGGAAGTCGAAGACCTCCCAGGCGTCGATCACGGTGGCCTTCGCGATCAGCGCCCGGTTGCCGCCGGCGTCCGCCGTGACGAACTGGTTGTTCGCCAGCGCGCGCAGGGCGAAGAACCCGTCGCCCACGCTGACGACCTCGTACCGCTCCCAGGCCCCGACGGTCGCGGCCCGGGCGATCAGGGGCCGGGTGCCGCCGCTCTCGGTGGTCACGTAGTTGCCGTTTGCCACCGCCTTGATGCCGACCACCGGGGGCGCCGCGTCGAAGTCGAACTTCTCCGCCGCGCCGATGGTGGTCTTGCTGGCGATCAGCGGGTTGGTGGTGTTCGAGGCGGTGACGTACTTGCCGTTTGTGACGGCCTTCAGACTGACCGAGCCGTCGGTGTTCGTGACGATCTGGAACTTCTCCCAGTCGCCGATCGCGGCGGACCGGGCGATCAGCGGCCGGTTGCCGCCGCTCTCGGCGGTGACGAACAGGTTGTTCGTGACGGCACGCAGGCCGTAGTAGCCGTTGCCGGCGTCCACCACGTCGTACCGCTCCCAGGCGCCGACCTCGGTGCCGCGCGCGATCAGCGGCCGGTTGCCGCCGCTCTCCGCCGTCACGTACAGGCCGTTGCCGCGGGCCTTGAGGCCGTACGACTCGCGCGCCACCACCGCGTCGCCGACGTGCAGCAGCCGGTCGGGCGAGCCCATGATGTCGTGCACCGCGCCGCTGACGCTCGTGCCCACGACCGAGTCGCGCACCTGCTGCGGGGTCCAGCCCGGGTGTGCCTCCAGCACCAGCGCCGCGGCGCCCGCCACGTGCGGGGAGGCCATCGACGTGCCGTTCATCGTCTCCGTGCCGGTGGCGGTGCCGGCCTTGGCCGAGACGATGCCGGTGCCCGGCGCGAAGGTGTCCAGGCAGGTGCCGTAGTTGGAGAACCAGGCCCGGAAGTCGATCTGGTCGGTGGCGCCGACGGTGATGGCCGCCGGCACCCGCGCCGGTGACTCGCCGCAGGCGTCCTGCATGCTGTTGCCGGCCGCGACGGCGTAGGTGATGCCGGAGGCGATGGAGCGGGCGACCGCGTCGTTCACCGCCTGGTCGATGCCCCCGAAGCCGAGGCTCATGTTGGCCACCGACGGCCCGGTGGCGTGCGAGGTGACCCAGTCGATGCCGGCGAGCACCTGTTCGCTGCTGCCGCCGCCGTCGCAGTCGAGCACCCGTACGGCGACGAGCGCGACGTCCTTGGCGACCCCGTACTTCGTGCCGCCGATCGTGCCGGCCACGTGCGTGCCGTGGCCGTCGCAGTCCTGCGCCACGTCGTCGGACTCCACCGCGTCGTAGCCGTTGCGGGCCCGGCCGCCGAAGTCCTCGTGGTCGATGTCGATGCCGGTGTCGATGACGTAGGCGGTCACTCCGGCGCCGGTCGCCGGGTAGGTGTACCGGCCGTCGGTCTTCGTCCGCGACTGGTCGATCCGGTCCAGCCCCCACGGCGGGGTGGTCTGGGTGCCGGTGGCCTGGTAGCGCTGGACCTGCTGCACGTAGGCGACGGCCGGGTCCGCGGCGAGGCGCTCCGCCTGCCGGCGGTCCATGCTGGCGGAGTAGCCGGACAGCGCCTTGCCGAACACCCGACGTACGGAGCCGCCGTGCTCGCCGGCGAGGGCCGACGCGGTGGACTTCACCTTGGCGGGACCGGCCTTGCCGTCCTTGAGGACGACGATGTAGCGGCCGGGTACCGCCGCGGCGGTGTCGGCGCCCCGGACCGGGGCACGCTTCGGGCCGGCCGGGTCGGCCGAGGCGGCGCCGCCGGTGGCGGCGCAGATGATGGAGGTCGCGGAGGTGAGGGCAAGCCCCACCAGCGCGGAGCGGCGCAGCGCGCCATGACGTGACACTGAATGCTCTCCCCGTGTCCAGCGGCCGTCCCTTCGGGACGGGCGGATGTGATCAGGACAGCCGTACCCGTCGATCCGGGTGGCTGATGATGACCATCATCATGCGCGAGACATCGACCGATGCACGTCAACCTTTCGGTCGACACGCCGCCGTATCGTCGTGGAGCTTCCCCGCGCGGGGAGGTCAGCCGATGATGCCCTCGTCGCGGGCCCAGCGCAGCAGCGCCGCCTCGGCCTCGTCGCGGTCCAGCGGCCCGCGCTCCAGGCGCAGCTCCTTGAGGTGCTGCCAGGCACGGCCGACCACCGGTCCCGGCGGCACGCCGAGCAACTCCATGATCGCGTTGCCGTCCAGGTCGGGCCGCACCCGGGCCAGGTCCTCCTCGGCGGCGATCCGGGCGATCCGCTCCTCCAGCGCGTCGTAGTCGGCCGCGAGCTGCGCGGCCTTGCGCCGGTTGCGGGTGGTGCAGTCGGAACGGGTCAGCTTGTGCAGGCGGGACAGCAGGTCGCCGGCGTCGGTGACGTACCGGCGCACCGCCGAGTCGGTCCACTCGCCCCGGCCGTACCCGTAGAAGCGCAGGTGCAGGCCGACCAGCTTGACCACCTGGGAGGTGATCTCCTTGGAGTAGCGCATCGCCTTCATCCGGGCCTTGGTCAGCCGGGCCCCGACCACCTCGTGGTGGTGGAAGCTGACCCGGCCGTCCGCGCCGACCGCCTTGGTGGCCGGCTTGCCGACGTCGTGCATCAGCGCGGCCATCCGCAGCACGAAGTCGCAGCCGTCGGACTCCAGTGACATGGCGTTGCTGACCACTGTGAGCGTGTGCTCGTAGACGTCCTTGTGCTGGGCGTGCTCGTCGATGGTGAGCTTCAGGCCGGTCAGCTCGGGCAGGAAGCGCTCGGCCAGGCCGGTGTCGACGAGCAGCCGCAGCCCGGTGATCGGGTCGGCGCCGCAGAGCAGCTTGGTGAACTCGTCCCGGATCCGTTCCGCGGTGATCCGGTCCAGGTCGCCGGCCATCTCGGTCATCGCGGCGCGGACGTCCGGGTGGACGGCGAAGCGGAGCTGGGCGGCGAACCGGGCCGCGCGCAGCATCCGCAGGGGGTCGTCGCGGAACGACTCCTGCGGCGTGCCGGGGGTACGGATGATCTTGGCGGCCAGGTCGGCCAGCCCGCCGTACGGGTCGGTGAACCGGTGGTCGGGCAGGCTGACCGCCATCGCGTTGACGGTGAAGTCGCGGCGCTTCAGGTCTTCGACCAGGCTGGTGCCGTACTGCACCACCGGGTTACGGCTGACCTGGTCGTAGACCTCGGCCCGGAAGGTGGTGATCTCCAGGTTGAGGCCGTCGCGCTGGCAGGCGATGGTGCCGAACTCACGCCCGGTCTCCCAGATCGACTCCGCCCAGCCACGGATGACCTTGACCGTCTCGTCGGGGTGGGCGTCGGTGCAGAAGTCGAGGTCGTTGCCGAGCCGGCCGAGCAGCGCGTCGCGGACGGATCCGCCCACCAGGTGCAGTTCGTGACCGGCCTGGGCGAAGCGCCGGCCCAGCTCGTCGGCGACCGGTGAGACTCGGAGCAGTTCGGCGACGGCGTTGCGCTGCGCGGCGGTCAGCTCGCGGCGGTCGGCGGCGTGGGAGGCGGAGGCTTCGGACATGGGATCGCCAGCCTATCGGGCCGAGGGTGGATCGACCGCGCCGGGCGCGGGTAACGGGCGGAGGTTGACTAAGGTTCCGGTTGGGCGGGGCCGGCCGGACCCGGTTGCGACGTACCCCTTGGAGGCTGGCAGATGAGCGGCGGGCTCTACCGCAGCGCGAACGCGCACGGCGGCGGCCTGCCGCCGGACGACGGCGCCACCTTCATCTCCGCCGAGCCGCTGAACCAGCCGGGCGTCGAGGCCGTCGCGCCCCCGCAGGAGGTGGTGGCCGAGACCAGCGCCGCGGCGAACAGCGCGGTGATGGCCATCGGCAGCCTGGTCAGTCGGGGTACGGGCTTCATCCGCAACCTGATGATCGGCGCCGCGCTCGGCACCATGGTCGGTGACGCGTTCACCACCGCCCAGTTCCTGCCCAACCAGGTCTACGAGTTCCTGCTCGGCGGCGTGCTGACCAGCGTCCTGGTGCCGGTGCTGGTCCGCCGCCGCAAGATCGACGCGGACCGGGGCGAGGCGTACGCGCAGCGCCTGCTGACCCTCGCGGTGCTGGCCCTGGCCGCGACCGCGCTGATCGCCGTGGTGCTGGCCCCGGTGCTCACCGCCGTGTACGCGGCCGGCAGCGACGACCCGGCGTACACCACGCTGGTCACCCGGCTGTCGTACCTGATGCTGCCGATGCTGTTCTTCACCGGCATCAGCGCGCTGATCGCCGCGGTGCTGAACACCCGGGGGCACTTCGCCGCCCCGATGTGGGCGCCGATCCTCAACAACATCGTCTCCATCGGCACGTTCGGCCTGTACATCGTCGTCTACAGCGCGAAGGCGCTGCCGCCCGGCGAGGTGGGCTGGGACCGGATCCTGCTGGTCGGCGGCGGCACCCTGCTGGGCGTCGCGGTGCAGGCGATCGGCCTGCTGCCCGCGCTGCGCAAGGTCGGCTTCCGGTGGAAGGCACGGTTCGACTTCCGCGAGCTGGGGCTGCGCGAGCTGGCCCGGCTCGGCGCCTGGATGTTCTGCTACGTCGCGGTCAACCAGCTCGGCCTCTTCGTGGTGGTCAACCTGCTCAACCGGGCCACCGGCGGGGACGGCCAGAACGCCGGCCTGCTGATCTACAACAACGTCTTCCTGCTGCTGATGATGGCGCACGGCATCATCGCCGTCTCGATCATCACCGCGCTGATGCCGCGAATGAGCGCGGCCGCCGCCGAGAACCGGTTCCACGACGTCACCGCCGACCTGTCCCGGGGCACCCGGATGGTCACCGCGGTGCTCGCGCCCATCGCGGTCTGCTACGCGGTGCTGGCCGCCCCGATCTCGGTGGTGGTGTTCCGGTACGGCGCGTTCACCGGCGACAACGCGGTGGCCACCTCGACGGTGCTGCTGGTGGCGGCGCTCGGCCTGGTGCCGTTCGCGGTCAGCCAGCTCTTCACCTTCGCGTTCTACGCGCTGCCGGACACCCGTACCCCGGCTCTGGTCAACATTCCGGTGGTGGCGCTGCGCGTCCTGCTCCAGGTCGGTCTGTTCCTGATCTTCTCGAACACGTTCGCGGCGGCCGGGATGATGCTCGGCAACGCCGTGTCGTACCTGGCGGCGGCGATCATC
>NZ_JAGPXV010000283.1:0-7409 GCF_018070405.1 Micromonospora sp. D75 | reverse complement strand
CCCCCGCCGCCGGCCGGAAACAGGGTGTGATGGTGACATTGACAGCGGGCTATCATGGAGGTTCCGTCGTCGACCGGGGGATGTCATGACGCGCCTGCTCGCCTGGGTCGTGACCAACCTCGACGCGTTCATCGGTCTCGTCCTGGCCCTCACGGTCGCCGTGCTCGGCCTGACCAACGACGCGGTCAGCCAGGAGGTCGTCAACAGCGCGATCCTGCTGGTGCTGGGCCTGCTCGCGCAGGCGGTGCTGCGGGACCGGCTGCGCCGGCGCACCACCGAGCGGGAGATCCGCCAGGTCATCGTGGACACCCGCGACCGGCTCACCGAACTGGTGCCGCAGATGCGGGAGATCACCGGCCCCGAGGGCGCGCTGAACCGGGCCCGCGAGGCCATCGACAGCGTCTCCATGGTGCGGGTGCTGCACGGCAGCGAGGTCGGGCAGGCGCTCGCCGAGGCCCGGCGGCACACCGACCAGTGGAGCTTCAAGGGCGGCACCGGCACCTTCCTGCGCGCGGTCACGCTGCCGGACTGCCTGGAACACGCCCGGCGGCGCAACGCCACGCTCACCGTCGCCATCGAGATCATCGACCCGACCGACGAGGAGGTCTGCGAGCGGTACGCGCGGTTCCGGCGCAGCCTCGACCCGGACGCGCCGGGCGAGCCGTGGACCGTCGACCGCACCCGCAAGGAGTCGTACGCGACGGTGCTGGCCGCCTGCTGGCACCTGCAACGCTCCGGCCTGCTCACTGTCGACGTGCGGCTCTCCGCGCAGATGACCACGTTCCGCTACGACCTCTCCTCCTCCTGCGTCGTCGTCACCCAGGAGAACCCGCAGACGCCCGCGCTGCGCATCGACCGCGGCGAGGTCTACTACAACCGTTTCAACATCGAGCTGGACTACAGCCGCCGGCAGAGCCGGCGCGTGCCGATCGAGGCGGCGGCCCAGGTCAAGCTCGACGACGAGCCGTCGGTCGAGCAGGTACGGCGGTTGTTCACCGCCCTCGGCCTGACGCTGCCCCGGTCCTTCGGCGACCGCGAGGTCGCCGACATCATCGGCAAGGCCGTCCAGGCGAGGAACCCCTACTCATGACCAGTTACGCCGACCTCGAACGGGAGATCGACCGGGGCACCCGGCCGGAGCTCCTACGCGGCTGGGCGCTGGACGTGCTCGACGACGTCGCCGAGGGGCGGCGGTCGCTGCGCGCGGTCCGGCACCCGCTCGGCTTCACCTGCCTGCCAGTGGAACGCGACGGCCCGGACGGCGTCTGCGTGCACGCCTGGCCCGCCGACCCGCCGCCGGTGCGCCCGACCACCTCCACCATGCACTCGCACAGCTGGGACCTGCTCAGCCACGTGCTGCACGGCACCGTCCGCAACGAGCTGATCGAGGTCGACGACGCGCCGGCCGACCCGGCCTGGCGGGTCTACGAGGTGCGCAGCCTCGGCGAGGTGGACGAGATGGCCGCCACCGACCGGCTGGTCACCGCGATGACCGCCACTGTGGAGACGCACTCGGCCGGCGACTCGTACGCGCTGCGCGCCGGCGGCTTCCACACCTCGGAGGTCGACGCCGGTGAGCCGGCGGTGACAGTGGCGCTCGGCCGGACCACTCCCGGCGCGTGCGACCTCAGCCTCGGCGCGGTGGACGGGCGCAGCCACCGGGTACGCCGGGACCGATGCGACGCGGTGGAGACCGCGCGGATGGCGCGGCAGATCGCGCGACTGGTGGCACGGGGCTGACTGGCTGGAGGAGCCATGGACGTGGAGCCGAGCAGAGGCGGGCCCGACCTGCGCGAGGCGCACCGGTTCGCGGTGGAGGCCGCCCAGGCGGCGGGCCGGCTGCTGCGCCGGGGCACCCGGGGGGAGGTGCGCGCCCGGGCCAAGAACGACACCGGCGACCTCGTCACCGACCTCGACCTGGCCGCCGAGCGGCTGATCGTCGACCGGATCCGGGCCCGCTGGCCGGAGCACGGCGTGATCGCCGAGGAGGGCGGCGAGTACGCCCCGGACACCGCCTTCGCCTGGCTGGTCGACCCGCTCGACGGCACCAACAACGTGGCGATCGGACTGCCCGCGTACGTGGTCGGGATCGCCCTGTGCGACAACGGCTCGCCGGTGCTCGGCGTGGTCCACGACCCGGTCGCCGGCCGTACCTGGTCGGCGGTGCGCGGCCGGGGCGCGTTCGTGCACCCCTCCGGCCCGGCCGCCCGTCCGCTGCGCGCCGCGCACCGGCCGGTGCCGGCCGCGCCGGTGCTGGCCTGGACCCAGGGGCACGAGGTACGCCGGGACGACAGCACCGCCCGGGCGCTGAAGGTGGTGCTCGACACCACCGCGCGGCGGGTGCTGCAACTGTGGGCGCCGCTGCTGTCCTGGGTGATGCTGGCCCGCGGCGACATCGACGGCATCGTCGGCTACCGCCCCGAGGCGGTCGACCTGCCCGCCGGGATGCTGCTGGCCGCCGAGGCCGGCATGGCGGTACGCGCGCTCGACGGCGGCACGTTCGACGACCGGTACGGCTGCCCGGCGGACCGGCGCAGTTTCGTGGCCGGGCCGCCGGAGACCATCGACCGGCTGGTCAAGCTGGTCACCGCGGCACAGTGGATCGAGCCGCAGGTGCGCCGCCTCACCCCGGTCAGTCTCGGCTCGGTCGGCTGGTGAGACGCGATCCGCTGCAGACGAACCTGCGCTACCCCGGCCTTCGGTCGGCCAGGAAGTCGGTCCAGGTCCGCACGCCCCTCGCCGCACCGGGCCGGGCGAGGTTCGCGCCGTCCCGGTACGCCCGGCCCGCCCGCCCGGGGATGCGGACCGGCAGGCGTGCCCGGCGCTTCCCGGTGGCCGCCAGGTAGCCGGTCAGCAGCTCGCCGATGCCGTGGGTGTGCGGCCCGGCCAGGTCCGGCACCAGCCCGGCCGGTGCGCCCAGCGTCAGCTCGGCCAGCCGCGCCGCCACCTCGGCGGCGTCGACCGGCTCCAGCCGCAGCCCGCCCGGCACCGGCGTCACCGGCAGCCGGGTCATCGCCGTCAGCATGGTCAGCACCAGGTCGTGCACCTGCGCGGCGCGCAGCACCGTCCACGGGACGCCGGAGTCCGTCACCGCGCGCTCGGCGTCGAGCTTGGACCGGATCCAGGCCAGCGGCACCCGGTCGGCGCCGGTCACGGAGATGTGCACCAGGTGCGCCACACCGGCCCGGTGCGCGGCGCGGGCCAGGTGGGCGGTGGCGCAGTCGTCGCCCCTCGCGCCGCCGGCCAGGTGCAGCACCGTGGACACCCCGCGCAGCGCGGGGCCGAGGTCGGCGCCGGTGAGCAGGTCGGCGGTCACGTGGGTGACGCCGTCGCCGGACCGTCCGCCGCGCCGGCTGAGCACCCGCACCGGATGCCCGGCGGCGCGCAGCAGCGGTACGACGTGCCGGCCGATCGTGCCGGTGCCGCCGGTGACCAGGATCTGTGGGTTCATCGTCTTTCCCTCCGTCGCCTGTGCTGCCACGTCGACCCGCGCCGACCCGTCGACGTGACAGGTGTGACGGTGGTCACCTCCGGTCACCTCGGCCGGTTGTGGCGGGTCGGGACGACGTGCGGGAGAGGGAGGCTCAGGTGATGGACCACGGGCTGGCGGAACGGTTCGAGCGGGAGCGGCCGCGTCTGCGCGCTGTCGCGTACCGGCTGCTCGGCTCGCTCACCGACGCCGAGGACGCGGTGCAGGAGACCTGGCTGCGGCTGGCCCGTACCGACCCGGCCGCCGTGGACAACCTGGATGCCTGGCTCACCACAGTGGTCGCCCGGGTCAGCCTCAACGCGCTGCGGTCCCGCGCCGCCCGCCGGGAGGACCCCCTCGACGTACGCCTGCCCGACCCGGTGGTGGACGCCGACGACCCGGCGCATGCCGCGGTGCTCGCCGACTCGGTGGGGCTGGCGTTGCTCGTGGTGCTGGACACGCTGAGCCCGGCCGAGCGGCTCGCGTTCGTGCTGCACGACATGTTCGGGGTGCCGTTCGACGAGATCGGTCCGCTCGTCGACCGCTCACCGGCGGCGGCCCGGCAGCTCGCCAGCCGGGCCCGCCGCCGGGTACGCGGACAGGCGCCCACCCCCGATCCCGACCTCACCCGGCAGCGGGCGGTGGTCGACGCCTTCCTCGCCGCCGCCCGCGACGGCGACCTCGACGCGCTGATCGCGGTGCTGCACCCGGACGTGGTGCTGCGTTCCGACGCGGGGACCGCCCGCGCCCGCCACACGGTCGTGCTCACCGGCGCGACGACGGTGGCCGCGCAGGCCACCACGTTCGGGCGGCTGTTCCCGCACGCCCGGCCGGTGCTGGTCAACGGCGCCGCCGGGGTGCTGGTGAGCGCCGGGGACCGCCCGCTGTCGGTGATGGCGTTCACCGTCACCGGCGGACGGATCGCCGCCGTGGACGTGATCGCCGATCCGCGCCGGCTGGCCGCGCTCGGCCTCACCGGCTGACCCGGAGCCCGCTCGGTCGGCCGGGACCAGGTCGGCTCGGTCGGGACCAGGTCGGCTCAGTCGACCAGGGCCAGGTTGGCCATGTCGACCACCGGCCGGAAACCGAGGCCGGCGTAGAGCCGGTTCGACACCGGGTTGGCCTGGTCGGTGAACAGGCACACCCGCGCGCCCTCGGCCGTGAGCAGCCGGCTGACCTCGGCGACCGCGTTGCCGGCCCAGCCGCGTCCGCGCTGCTCGGGTGGCGTGTAGACCGGACCGACCCGGGCCACGCCGAACGACGGCGGGTTGGCGGCGGTCAGGTGCACCGGAGCGCCCGACCCGTCGGTCCAGAACCAGACCCGACCGTCCCGGATGCGGCGCAGCAGATCGGCGCGGTCGGGCGTCTCGTGGGCGCTCGTGCCGCGCGGGCGGCCCGCCTGCTCGTCGGCGTAGGCCATGAACGCGGCGAACCACGCGGCGACCAGGTCGACCTCGTCGGCGGTGGCCGTCCGCAACGCGCCCGGCGCCGGCGCGGGCGGCGTGAGCTGGTCGAGCACGTGCAGCCGGGTGTGCTGGGCGACAGCGACCCGGCCGCCGTCGAGCCGGGCGACCTCCTCGGCGCAGGCGCGCGCGGCGGGCAGCGCGCCGTTCACCGCGCGGACCCGCTCGCCGCGCCGGTGCCACGCGCGGGCCAGCGCCTCGGCGGCCTCCGGCGGCATCGGCAGCAGGAACGCCGGTCGCGGCGGGAACGGCGCGGTACGCATCGCGGCGCCCACCACCGCCCCGGAGGCGTCCCGCACCACCAGCCACCAGTCGTCCTCGGGCAGCGTCACGCCCTCGGCGCGGCGGGCCGCCATCCGGCGCGTGACGCTGGCGACGACGGTGCTCACCACCGGGTCGGCGGCCAGGTACGCCCCGGCGGCGGCGAGGAACTCCTCCGGGTCGGCGTAGAAGCGCAGGGTGGGATCGGCGGTCATGCGGGCACGGTAGTCACTGCCCGCGGCCGGGCCGTAGCGGTTTTCCCGCCCCGGCTCAGGGTGCGATGCGCAGTCGGCGGATGCGGGTGTCGTCGTACTCCTCGAACCGGAACCGCAGCCCGGCGAACGGGCTGCCGGGGAAGTCACCGCTGATCGTGGCGGTCACGACCGTCCCGGCGGGTGTCTGCTCGACGTCGGTGATCTCGTACGACACCAGCGGCGTGCCGTCGCGCCAGGCGCGGATCTCCCCGATCCCGCGGTGGGTGCGGCCCTCGTCCTCGACCACCGCGTCGTCGGCGAACAACGCGAGCCAGGGCTCCTTGTCGGCCTGGCCGGCGAGCGCGAAGTAGCGGCGGACGATCTCGGGCGGGTTGCTCATGGACGCGATGCTAGGCGCCGGGACCGACAAGAAGCGCCGTGACGGTGGCGGCGGTGGCCAGCACGGCGAGCGCGGCGCTGGTGACCACGAACCGGCCCAGCGGCACGGCCACCCCGGCGGCCCGGCAGCGCTCGTACCAGATCAGTGTCGCCAGCGACGCCCACGGCGTGGCCAGCGGGCCCACGTTCGTGCCGATCAGCAGCGCCAGCAACTGGGTGTGCCGGTCGGCCGCGATCACCGCCTCGCCGGCCAGGTACGCGGGCAGGTTGTTCACCGCGTTGCTGAACAGCGCGCCGACCGCGCCCGCCCGCAGCGCGCCCTCCGCGCCCGGGTCGGTGCCGATGAGCGTGCCCATCACGGAGTCCAGGCCGTACCGGCCGATGGTCTGCACCACCAGGAACAGCCCGGTCACGAAGACCAGCAGCCGCCACGGCACCAGCGCGAGCCGCAGCCGGTGCCGGGCCCGTACCGCGAAGCCGGCGACCAGGATCGCGGCGGCCACCCCGGAGGCGACGCCGATCTCCACCCCGGCGAGGATCCCGGCGACGAACAGCAGGCAGGCGGCGAGCGCGGTGCGGTAGAGCACCCGGTCCGGCGGCACGTACGGCGGCGGCGGGTCGAACGGGTCGGCCCCGGCGCGCGCCGGACGCCAGTACCACCACCACAGCAGCAGCGCGGTGACCGCCACGGCGACCAGTTGCGGCCACCACATCCGGGCCGCCCACGGCACCGGGTCCAGGTCGACCCGGTCGCTGGCCAGGATGTTCGTCAGGTTGGACACCGGCAGCAGCAGGCTGGCCGTGTTCGCCAGCCACACGGTGGTCATGGCCAGCGGTGTCGGCGGCACGTTCAGCGCCCGGGCCAGCGCGATCATCACCGGCGTGAGCAGCACCGCCGTGGTGTCCAGGTTGAGCGCGATGGTGGTCACCGAGGCGAAGCCGACGCAGAGCCAGAACAGGGCCCGGAAACTGCCCCGCGCGGTCACCGCCACCCGGGTCGCGAGCGCGTCGAACACCCCGGCCACAGCGGTCAGCTCGGCCAGCACCACCACCGTGCCGAGGAAGATCAGGATCGGGATGATCCGCCGCATCGTGCCCTCGGCGTCGGCGCGCGGCAGCAGCCCGGTGAGCACGCACACCAGCCCGACCGCGGCCAGGCCGATCGCGATCCAGTCCAGCACGTGCAGGCGGCCCCAGCGGGAACGGTCGGGCACGGCGTTCGGCGGATCGCCGGGGGTCTCCACGAGTGATGATCCTCGCACATGCGGGCGTGGCGGCAGGAGCCCGACGCGGGCCCGATCCGGGCTGCCGAGGGTGTCGATCTGTTGACCGTCGGTGGCCATAATGACCACGTGGCTGTAGGCGCGCACCCCACCCGGTCCGACCGCCCCATCGACTTCTTCATCAGTTACTCACCGGCCGACGAGCGCTGGGCGACGTGGCTGGCGTGGGAGTTCGAGGCGGCCGGCTACCGCACACTGTTGCAGGCGTGGGACTTCGTCGCCGGCACCAACTTCATCGACTTCATGGACCGTGGCGTCCGCGAGGCCGAGGTCGTGGTGGCGGTGCTGTCCGAACGCTACCTGCACTCCACGTACGGCAAGCTGGAGTGGCAGGCCGCGC
>NZ_JAGPXV010000282.1:0-7413 GCF_018070405.1 Micromonospora sp. D75 | reverse complement strand
AACTTCGCGGGGGCCGAGAGTGCAAGATCGGCGAGCTGGGGCGGCGGGGGTGGGTGGGTCAGAGGAAGCGCCAGCGCTGGTGGGCGGCGCCGGTGTCGTCGGCGAGGACCGCCTGCGCGCCCTGGGCGCCGGAACCGCCGCTGAGACCGAGGACGCGGCCCCCGTTCGCGCACTGGATCCGGAACCAGCCGCCGCCGCCGTGCCGCAGCCGCCACCTGTGGTCGGCGGCGCCGTTGTCGGCCCACTGGACGATCCGGGCGCCGGCCGCTGTCGAGGCGCCCTCGACGCCCAGCACCTTGCCGCTGTTGCCGTTGCGCAGCCGCAGGTAGCCACCGGTGTCCACGAGCGCGGTCCAGAGGTGGTCGGCGGTCCCGGTGTCGCCCCACTGGATGACCGGCCCGCCGTCGGCGGTGGACATGTTCTGCACGCCGAGCACCAGCCCGCTGCCGAGGTTCTGGATCCGCCGCGCCCCGTTGGGCAGGAACCGCCACTGGTTGTCGAGGCTGCCGTTGTCCGGGTCCTGCACGGCGAACGCGCCCTGGGCGGTCGAGCCGCCGGAGATGCCGAGCAGCTTGCCGGTGTGCACGTTGCGCAGCTTGTGGCTGCCGTCGCCGACGTCGACGACGGTCCAGAGATGGTCGGCGGTGCCGTTGTCCGCCCACTGCAGGATCCGGGCGCCGTCGGCGGTGGACATGTTCTCCACGCCGAGCACCTTGCCGCTGTTGACGTTGCGCAGCCGTAGCGCCGACCCGTCGACCACGAGCTGCCAGTCGTGGTCGGCGGTGCCGGTGTCACCCCACTGCAGCGCGAGCCCGCCGTCTGCGGTGGACATGTTCTGGATCCCGAGCACCAGCCCGCTCGCCGCGTTCGCCAGCCGGAAACTCGCCTCGCCGCCGCCACCACTGCCCGTGCCGACCCGCCAGTAGACCGTGTAGTTGTGCCCGTGGGCGTCGTAGAACGGGCCGAGGTCGACGGTGGCGCCGTCGGCCCGGGCGGTGAACGCGAGACTGCCCGTGCCGGTACGGGTGACCGAGGCCGGGTCCAGCGTCGGCAGCGCGCTCAGCGTGGTGTTGCCGTAGTTGCCGGAGAGCACCACCGGCCCGTACGTGATCGCGGCGACCGCGGCGTCGTCGTTGGCGGCCACCGTCGCCACCCGCATCGGCAGCCGGACCGTGACCGTGTCGCCGGAGGTCCAGTCGCGGGTCAGGGCGGCGTAGCTGCCGGGCGTGGTGGCGATGCCGGCCGCGACGCCGTTGACGCTGACGCTCGCCCCGCTGGTCCACGCCGGGATCCGGATCCGCATCGTCCACGAGCCGCTCACCGAGCCGGTGACGGTCAGCGTCGTGGTGTCGCCGACCGGGTACGAGGTGGCCTGGGTGACGGTGATGCCGCGCTGGCTCCAGGTGAGCACCGAGGGCATGAACAGGTTGACGGTCAGCGTGGTGCCGTTGTGGAAGTAAATGGCGTCCGCGAGTGTCGTGTTGGTCTCCAACCCGGTGCCCTGGCAGCACCAGAAGGAGTTGTAGTCGGTGCTCCAGGTGCCGCCGCCCCACGCCGGGCCGACACCGCGCCGCCCGCCCGGGTTCAGCGGGGTGAAGTACGTGACGTGACCGCGCGCGTCGGCCGGGTTCTGCTGGCCGATCATGTGGTTGAGCAGCGCGCGCTCGTAGAAGTCGGCGTACGCGACGCGGTCCGGCTCGAGCTGCCACAGCTCCCGGGTCAGCTTGAGCATGTTGTACGTGTTGCATGCCTCGCACGTGTCGTTGCGCAGGTAGCCGGCGATCGCGTTCGGGGCGCGGAAGTGCTCGGCCTGGCTGTTGCCGCCGATGGCGTACGTGTGCGCGCCGACGGTGATGGCCCACGCGTTGGTGGCGATGTCCCGGTAGCGGGTGACGCCGGTGGCCTTGTACTCCCGGGCCGCGCCGATCCACTTGGGCACCTGCGTGTTGGCGTGCAGCCCGTTGAGCTGGTCGGAGTTGGCGGCGAGCGGGTTGAACACGGCGGCGTGGTCGAACCGCTGCGCGACGGTGAGCCACCGCCCGTCGCCGGTCTGCTGGTAGAGGTCGGTCAGCACCGCGTTCATGCCGCCGAACTCGGTGCCGAGCATGGCCTGCATCTGGGCCGAGGTGAGCCGGCTGGTGCGCTGGTCGACCCAGCCGGCCAGCGCCAGCAGCACGTCCCGGGCCTGGGTGCTGCCGATCAGCCGCCACACGTCCAGCAGCCCGGCCAGCGTCTTGTGGATGCAGTAGTAGGGGACGTTGCCGTTGCTGAGCGTCCGGGCCTCCAGCGCGGTGAAGTCGGACTCCGGGAAGCCGGACAGGTAGCCGGCGCTGAACCCGGCCGCGCCGTTGTTGGCCTGGCAGCGGGCCAGCTCGGCGACCATGGTGAGCGCCTTGTCCCGGCAGGTGGTGTCGCCGAGCACCGCCCACGCCTGCGCCCAGGCGGTCAGGAAGTGACCCTGCATGTGGGTGCGGAACGGGAAGTTCGGCGCGTCCCAGCCACCGTTGGCGGCGGCGCCGCCGGTGGACAGGCGGTGGTTGGCCCGGAAGTTGTAGAGCAGCCGGTTGACGTCCACGAAGCGCAGGTACGCCACTGTGCGGTTCTCGTTGTCCTGCCACCGGCTCGCGGTCAGCCGGACCTGGCCCGGGTCGAACGCGTACGCGGACACGCCGATGTCGGGGCGGGCCGGTGGCAGCGCGGCGTGCGCCGTACCGCCTGCGGTGACGGACCCGGCGGCGGCGCCGGCGGTCGCCGCGACGGCGGTGGCGCCGGTGGCGCGGAGCAGGAATCGGCGGTTCACCAGGGGAGCGGGCATGGACGGCCTCCGTGGCGGGGGACGGTGGTGGCGGGGACGGTGGTGGTGGGGAACGGCTACGCGGTGACCCGGAAGGTGGCGTCCTGCCGGTCGACCGCGGGGGAGCCGGCGCCGAGCGGGTCGATGCGCAGCCGGTAGTCGTAGTGCCGCAGGTAACGGGTGGGGTAGTTGTACGAGCGGAACGACGACCAGGTGGCATCGGCCAGGCCGGCGGTGCGGTGGAAGGTGGCGTCGGCGCGGAACGTGGCGGTGCCGTCGTTCGGGTCCAGCCGGACCGCGTAGTCGTAGTGCCGCAGGTAGTTGCCGGGGTAGTTGACCGACTCGAACGAGACGCCGGCGGCGTCGGCCAGGCCGGGGACCATCCGCCACATCTGGTCCTGGTACGGGTCGAACGGGTACGCGTCGACGCGGGCGATCCGGTCGGCGTGCCGCACGTAGCGGTCGGGGAAGTTCGACGACTTGAGCCGGACCCAGTTCGGCGTGCCCCAGCGGTTGACCATCCCGGCGTACTCGGCGTCGGTGATGCCGATCATCGAGCCGTGTTTGGAGTTCAGCGGCGGTGTGTAGTCGCGCTGGTTCAGCGGCGTCCACGAGTTTCCCGAGATGGTCGTCGTGGACCAGGCGTAGTAGTCGTTGTTGACCGGGCTGAACGAGTCGCCCCACAGCCGCCAGCCGCCCTCGTTCGTGCGCAGCAGCAGCGGCGCCTCGATCGCGTTGCCCTGCCGCAGCCCGCTGGTGTACGTGGTGAAGCTGTTCGGCGCGGCGGTGGTGGAGCGGGCGCCGTAGAGATGTCCGTCGTCGAGGTTCTTGTAGTAGAGGTACGTGGTGCCGCCGTCGACCACCACGTCGCCGTCGAGCACGCCGAAGGCGGGGCTGAAGTAGACCTGCGGCCCGCTGACGGTGCGGAAGTCGCTGGTGTAGTTGACGAACAGTACGTCCCGGCCGTTGTTGGCGGAGTAGACGATGGCGTACTGCCCACGGGCGGCGTCCCAGAACGCGGTCGGCGCCCAGGTGTGGGTGTCGAGCGTGTGCATCCGGATGCGCCGGTAGCCGGTGAACGCGGTCAGGTCGGCCGAGTCCCACACGTGCAGGTACTGGCTGGTCAGCCCCCAGTTGGTGCCCTTGAGGTCGGTGGCCAGCACCACGAAGGTGCCGTCGGTCCTGCGCAGCACGAACGGGTCGCGCAGGCCGAGCTGCCCGGCGGTCGGGGTGACCACCGGGTTGTTCTGGTTCAGCGGAGTCCAGTTCAGCCCGTCCCGGCTGACGGCCAGGTGCAGGCCGTAGTCGGCGCCGAGGCCGTTCGGCGTCTCGGTGAAGTAGGCCATCGCGTAGGCGGTGTTCGCCGCCGCGAACGCGCCGCGGGGCAGGCTGAGCGCGCCGGAGGCGGCGGCAGCCGCGGACAGGGCGCCGACTGTGAACGCGCGTCGGGTCAGGGGCACGACGGGGGCCTTTCTCTGCGGTGGAGATGACGGCCGCGTTAACGCTAACAATGCCCCTTAGCCTGGCGTTTATATAGCTGACTGTCAATCGATTCGCAGCGCTGACGCGAACGCCGCGGGGCGGGCCGCTCGTTCTCGCGGCCCGCCCCGCGGCGGCTGTCCGGCACCCGGCCGGCGACGGATCAGCGGTTGCGGTAGTGGTCGACGGCAAGCGTCCCACCGCTCAGCAGCGCCAGCGCGCCGAAGGCGGAACCGGCCCACGGGTTGCCGACGACGCTCGACAGCACCACGTTCGCGGCCACGCTCACGATGAGCACCAGCCAGAGCAGCGGGCGCATCCGGGTAATCGACGACGGGGCGGCGGCGGTCTCGGCGGTACGGTCCAGGTCGTTCACGGCTGCCTCCTCGATGATTTCTGCTACCACCGACAGTAGGGACGGGAGCGGCCGGTAACGATCCCGCCAGCACGACAGTCGTGGTACAGCAGGCTGTACTTTCCGCGCCCGGGCCTGCCGGGCGGCGACAGCGGTGACCTATCGTTTCGCCCGGGGGTGGGCCGGGATGGAGTACGTGCGGAGGCGGTTCCGCGTGGCGGTGGCCGCTCTGGAGCACCTCGTCGGCGGGCTGGGCACCGCAGTGCTGGCCCTGGGCACGCTGCTCGGGACGCTCGTCGTCGCGGCGGCGTGCGTCGGCGGGGTCGGGCTGCTGCTCGTACCCGGACTGCTGCAGGCCGTGCGGTCGGTGGCCGACCGCGAGCGCGCCCGGCTGTCCCGGTGGGGAACGCCGATCCCGGCGCCCGGCCCGGTCCCGGCCGGGGTGCGCGCGGCGCTGCGCGACCCGGTGGTACGGCGGGAGCTGCGCTGGGTGGCCGTCCACGGGACGCTCGGCTTCGGGGCCGGGCTGCTCGCGCTGGTGCTGCCGATCTACGCCGTGCAGGACATGACGTTCCCGCTCTGGTACCGGCTGGTGCCGCCGGAGGCCGGCGCGCCCGGCATCGGCTGGTGGCACATCGACGGGCTCGGCGACGCGCTCGCGGTCGCCGTGCTCGGGGTCGGCTGGCTGCTTCTCGCGGTCACGACCGGCCCGGCGCTCGCGCGGATCCAGGCCCGGCCGGGCCGGCGGCTGCTGCCCCCGCCGCCCGGGTTCGACCTGTCGCTGCGCGTCGCCGAACTCACCGCCACCCGGGCCGCGGCGCTCGACGCGCACGCGGTGGAGCTGCGCCGGATCGAGCGTTCGCTGCACGACGGCACCCAGAACCGGCTGGTCGCGGTGAACGTGCTGCTCGGCGCCGCCCGGCGGGCGGTGCGCCGCGACCCGGACCGCGCCGACGAGATCCTGGAACGCGCGCAGGACGCGGCCGAGCAGGCGCTCGGCGAGCTGCGTACGGTGGTGCGCGGCATCCTGCCGCCGGTGCTCGGCGACCGGGGGCTGGCCGGGGCGCTCGCCGGACTCGCGGCGGAGTGCGCGGTGCCGTGCCGCCTGTCGGTGGACGTCGACGTGCGCTGCGCGGCGTCGGTGGAGGCCACCGCGTACTTCGTGGTGGCCGAGGCGCTGACGAACGTGGTCCGGCACAGCGGCGCGGACGGCGTCGAGGTCGTCGTGCGCCGGGAACGGGACCGGCTGCTGGTGACGACCACCGACGACGGGCGCGGGGCCGCCGACGAGACGCGCGGCTCGGGGCTGACCGGCAACCGCCGCCGGGTCGAGGCCTACGACGGGCGGATGACACTGACGAGCCCACCGGGAGGACCGACGAGGATGCACGTGGAGCTGCCATGCGGATCGTGATCGCCGAGGACGACGCGCTGCTGCGCGAGGGGCTGGCGCTGCTGCTGCGCGCCGAGGACCTGGACGTGGTGGCCACCGCCGGCACGCCGGGGGAGTTCCTGACCGCTGTCGACGAGCACCGGCCGGACGTGGCGATCGTCGACGTGCGGATGCCACCCACCCACACCGACGAGGGCATCGTCGCCGCGGTCGAGGCCCGCCGCCGCCGTCCCGGTCTCGCGGTGCTGGTCCTGTCCGCGTACGTCGAGCAGGCGTTCGCCACCGAGCTGTTCGCGGTCGGCGCCTCCGGGCTCGGCTACCTGCTCAAGGAGCGGGTGGGCCGGGTCGAGGAGTTCCTCGCCGCGCTGCACCGCGTCGCGGGCGGCGGCAGCGTGATCGACCCCGAGGTGGTCGGGCAACTGCTCGCCCGCAACCGGCGGCCGGACACCGCGCTGGCCGAGCTGTCGCCGCGTGAGCACGAGGTGCTGGCGCTGATGGCCGAAGGGCTGGGCAACGGCGCGATCGCCGAGCGGTTGTTCGTCACCGAGGGCGCTGTGCACAAGCACATCCGCAGCATCTTCGCCAAGCTGAGCCTGCCGCCGGACGACCGCGCCGACCGCCGGGTCACCGCCGTGCTGCGCTACCTCGACGACGGCCGCCGGTAGCGCACACGCACGCGCGCCGCCTCGCGGTGAGGCGGCGCGCGGACGGGTCGGCCGGATCAGCGGCGGGTGCCGCACAGGGCCGCGTCGACGGTGCTGGTGACCGCCTCCAGCATCTCCAGGCTGGTCGGCAGCGCGGTCACCGCGACCACGGCGCTGCGCCCGTCGGTGGTGGACAGGTTGCGCGTCTCGAAGCCCTGGATGTCGCCGCCGTGCCCCCAGGCGTGACCGCCGCAGGGCAGCTCGTGCCGGGCGATGCCCAGGCCGTACTCCCACACCCCGTTGGGCTCGAAGTCGGGCGCCGGCACCGTGCGCGTCAGCGCCGCCTGCTGGGCCGGCTTGAGCAGCTTGCCCGCCAGCAGCGCCTCGAAGAACGTGCGCAGGTCCGACGGCGTGGAGACGAGCGGACCGGCGGCCCAGCCCAGCGACGGGTCCATCCGGGTCACGTCGACCCACGGCGCGCCCGGCTCCACCGCGACGTATCCGCGCGGCAGACGGCCCGGCAGGTCCTGCTCGCCGGTCTGCGGCCAGTACGTGTCACGCAGCCGCAGCGGCTCGATGATCCGCCGGGTGATCTCCTCACCCACCGGACGCTGGGTGACCCGCTCGATGATCAGCCCGGCCAGCACGAAGTTGGTGTTGCTGTACTCCCACTTCTGACCCGGCGGGACGCGCCGCGGCGGGGGGAGCGCCTCGGCCAGCAGCCGGCGCGGGTCGAAGTAGGCGCTGC
>NZ_JAGPXV010000281.1:0-7438 GCF_018070405.1 Micromonospora sp. D75 | reverse complement strand
GTGCTGTCCATCGCCGCGCCGTTCAGCCGTACCGCGGTGTTCCCGCAGGGCGACGTGCGCATCCGCGACGTGGCGGGCCTCTACGTGTACGACAACACGCTGGAGGCGGTCGTGCTGACCGGCGCCGAGGTGAAGGCGTACCTGGAGTACTCGGCGAAGTACTTCGTCACGCTGCCGGCGGGCGCGCCGGTGAACCCGGAGACGATCAGCGACCCGGCGGTGCCGGACTACAACTACGACGTGTTCTCCGGCGTCGACTACGACATCGACATCGCCAAGCCGGTCGGCCAGCGGGTCACCCGGCTGGTGCTGGCCGGCACCGACACCCCGGTCGCGGCGGACGCCCGGTTCGTGGTGGCGGTGAACAACTACCGGCGCAGCGGCGGCGGCAACTTCCCGGGCATCGTGAAGACCCAGGTCTACAACGCCCAGCAGGAGATCCGCCAGCTGCTCATCGACTGGGCGCAGGCCAAGGGCGTCATCGACCCGGCCGACTTCTTCGTACCCAACTGGAAGCTGGTGCGCGACGGCGTGCCGGTCTTCTGACCGTGCGGCGACGGGGTCCGGGCCGGTGCCCGGACCCCGTCAGCCGCCCGCGCGCAGGTGCCACTCCGACTCCCCGCCGACCGGGTCCGGCCGGTCCGGCGGGGTCTCGGTCTCCACGGACCCCGTGAGGTCCTCCGGGCGTACCCGGGCCGGCAGTTCGCCGAAGCGGACGTGCCGCAGGAACGCGTACTCCTCGTCGGTGAACGACTCGGCCGGCTCACTCATGACCGCATTGTGCGCCCGCCCGTCCCGTCGGCGCATCAACCACCACGGCAGGGGTATGCCGCCGCGACGACCGTCGGTGACGAGGTGGGGGAGACATGCGCGCAGTACGGATGACAGCGCCCGGGGTGCTGGAGCACACGGAGGTGCCCACGCCCGAGGCCGGCCCCGGTGAGGTGCTGCTGCGCGTCGGCGCGGTCGGCGCCTGCCACTCCGACCTGCACATCCTCGACGCTCCGGCCGGCGTGTTCCCGATCCCGATGACCCTGGGGCACGAGATCGCCGGCACCGTCGACACGGTCGGCGCCGGGGTGGTCGGCTGGTCGCCCGGAGAACGGGCCGCGGTCTACGGGATCATCGGCTGCGGCCGGTGCCGGGCCTGCCTGCGGGGCGAGGAGAACCGCTGCCGGGTAACCCCGGTCGGCGGCATCGGGCTCAGCCGCGACGGCGGGCTCGCCGAGTACGTCGTGGTTCCCGCGTCCCGGCTGCTGCCGGTCGGCGACATGGACCTGACCCAGGCCGCGCCGCTCACCGACGCCGGGCTGACGCCGTACCACGCGGTGGAGCTGGCCCGGCCCCGGCTGCGGCCCGGCACCACCTGCGTGGTGATCGGCATCGGCGGGCTGGGGCACATGGGGTTGCAGATCCTGCTCGCCACCACAGCGGTACGGATCGTCGCGGTGGACACCAGCACCGCGGCGCTGGACCTGGCCGGCCGGCTCGGCGCGCACCACGTGGTGCAGGCCGGCCCGGACGCGGTGGAGAAGATCCGTGAGCTGGTCGGGCCGGCCCCGGACGGCGCGGACGTGGTGCTCGACTTCGTCGGCGCGCAGGCGACCCTGGACACCGCCCGGCAGGTCGTCGCCACCGGCGGTCAGCTGCTGCTGGTCGGCCTGGCCGGCGGTACGCTGCCGGTCCGGCCGGTCGCCGACGAGCCGCCGCCCGTGCCGTTCGAGGCCGCTGTGGCGGTGCCGTTCTGGGGCACCCGGGCCGAACTGCACGAGGTGATCGCGCTGGCCCGCGACGGCCGGCTGCACGCCGACGTGCAGACGTTCCCGCTCGCGGAGGCGCCGCAGGCGTACGAGGCGCTGCGCCGGGGCGACGTGCACGGGCGGGCGGTCATCGTCCCCTGACCGGGGGCGTTCAGCCGTGCTGGAAGACCGGGGCGAGCACCTCGGCCAGGCGTGCCTTGACCGCGTCGCGGTGCGGCTGCGGCAGCGCCGGGGCGTCCCGGCTCGGCCCGATGCCGGTGTCCAGCAGCACGTACAGCGCCCGCAGCGTCCGCATGCTGTTCGAGGCGTGCGCGGGTGTGGTGCCCCGGGGCAGCGCGGCGAAGCTCGCCGCGACCGGGTCCAGCCAGCCGAGCGCGTCGGCGCCGGACAGGCCGGGCCGGGCCAGCACCAGTGCGATCGCGCGGGCCAGCCGGTCGTCCTCCTGTGCGGCGAAGAGGTGCCCGGTCGGCGCGACGAGGCGGGCCGCGGCCAGGTCGAGCATGCTCGCCGGGTCGACCGACGGGTGGCGGCCGAACGTGGCCAGCAGGTCGGCGCCGTGGGCCACCGCGTGCAGCCAGCCGAGCGTCGCGTCGTACCCGCGCAGGTCGGTCTCGGCCGGGTACCAGGCGCGGAACGCGGCCGGCCAGGCCGGGTCGAGGTCACCCCGGCTGACGATCATGTCCAGCACCAGCGGCGCGAACGTGCGGGCCTGGATCTCCGGGTCGGTGAACCGCTCGGCCATGATCGCGCCCAGCTTCGCCCGGCGGCCGGCGTCGATCACGTCCCGGGCGATCCAGGTGCGCAGCACCACGTAGGGCGCGCCGTCCCGGACCGCCGGGTCGGGGTCGCGCAGCGCGGCGGCGAGTTCGGCGACGAGGTCGTCCAGGTCGCGGCCGTCCGGCACCGCGAAGTCGCGTTCGCAGACGAGATCCCAGTCGGTCACCGCGCCAGGTTAACCGGCCACGGCCCGCGCCCTCGCGGGCAGACGGTCGAGCACCGCGAGCCCGGCGCGTACCGGCCGCCGGTCGAGCATCTCGGCGAAGCTCGCCCGGCCCTGGCAGAACCGGACGAACATCCGCCAGCCGGGCGGGCTGGCGAGCATCGCGTGGAACACGTCGGGCCGCCGCTCGAACGTCTCCAGCAGCCGGTGCCCGGCGCGCATCTCCGGCGTCAGCCGCCGGCCGACCTCCCGGGCGTACGCGCCGAGGTCGCCGCCGGCCACCGCCTCCCCGGCCAGCCGGCCGGAGCGCAGCGCGTAGCTGATCCCCTCCCGGCTCCACGGCTCCAGCAGCCCGGCCGCGTCGCCTGCGACCAGCACCCGCCCGTGGCGCAGCGGCGAGTCGTCGGCGCGGCAGCGGGTGAGGTGACCGGAGTCGTGCTCCGGCGTCACCCCGGACAGTCCGAGCCGGTCGGTGAAGTCGCGCAGGTAGGCGCGGGTGCGGTCGCCGTCGCCCCGGGCCGAGATGACGCCCACGGTGAGCCGGTCGCCCTTGGGGAACACCCACGCGTAGGAGCCGGGCAGCGGCCCCCAGTCGAGCAGCACCCGGCCCCGCCAGCGTTCCCGTTCGGCACCGTCCACCGGCAGTTCCAGTTCCAGGCCGAGGTCGACCTGGCGGAAACGGACACCGACGTGGCGTGCCGTGACGCCGGAGGAGCCGTCCGCGCCGATGACGGCACGGGCGCGCACCACCTCGCCGTCGGCCAGACGCAGGCGTACCTCGTCGGGGTCCTGCTCGACCGCGCGGACCGCGACGCCCTCGCGGACCTGAGCCCCGGCGGCGACGGCGGCGGCGCGCAGCCGGTCGTCGAACTCCTCCCGGCGGATCATCGTGACCAGCGGCGACGGGTGCCGGCGGGTGAACGCGCGCCGCCCGTCGCGGGTGAACGTGATCCGGTCGACCCGGTCGTGGGCGGGCACCTCGAGGCGGTCGGCGACCTCGGCCAGCGAGGTGCCGATCAGGCCGCCGCCGCAGGTCTTGTACCGGGGGTGGGTGGCCCGCTCGACCACGAGCGTGCGGACGCCGGAGCGGGCCGCGGCATGCGCGGCGGAGAGTCCGGCGGGCCCACCGCCGACCACGACGAGATCCCAGATGATCACTGGTGCAGCCTAGGGCACCGCCGTGCCGCCCCGCCCGGCACGACAGTCGAACGGGTGAGCATCATCGCGGCCCGTCCGGGTAACCGCCGGTCGCCGCCGTCCGCGGGTCGGACGGTCCACGCCGAGGAGGGAAGCGATGCCTCAGGTCCAGCTGTCTGCGGTCGAGGAACGGGTGTACCAGGCGGTGTCCGCGCTGGAGGTGCAGGGACACGTCCCCTACCCGGACCTGATCGCCCAGGAGACCGGGATGACCGAGGAGGAACTGCGCGAGCCGCTGCACTCGCTCACCGAGCGAGGGCTGCTGCACCGCGAGGACTCCCCGATGTCCGGCCTGGACTTCGGGCCGCGGTGGTGCGCGCGCCAGGTGGCGTGATCGGATCGTGCCGGACACCGGGTACGACGATCGGCGTCGCTGGCGCGCGCTGAGCGTCGGCCTGATCGCGGCGTTCATGACGCTGCTGGACGTCAGCATCGTCAACGTCGCGGTGCCGTCGATCGACCGGGCGCTGCACGCCACACCGAGCGATTTGCAGTGGGTGCTGTCCGGGTACGCGCTGACGTTCGGCCTGGTGCTGGTGCCGGCCGGGCGGTTCGGCGACGCGCGCGGGCGGCGTACCGCGTTCGTGGTCGGGGTGGGCCTGTTCACGCTGACCAGCGCGCTGGCCGGGCTGGCCCGCTCGCCGGAGTGGCTGGTGGTGGCCCGGCTCGTCCAGGGCGCCGCCGCCGGTGTGGTGAACCCTCAGGTCAGCGGCATGATCCAGGAGCTGTTCCGGGGCGCCGACCGGGGTCGCGCGTTCGGCCTGCTGGGCGCGACGATCGGTATCTCCACCGCCGTGGGGCCGCTGCTCGGCGGCCTGCTCATCCAGCTGGGCGGCGCGGAGCACGGCTGGCGGTGGGTGTTCTTCGTGAACATCCCGGTCGGGATCGTGGCGATGCTGCTCGGCTGGCGGCTGATGCCGACCCGGGCGACGAACCCCGCCGGGCGGGGCCGCCTCGATCCACTCGGCGTGCTGCTGCTCGGCGCCGGGGTGACGGTGATCCTGCTGCCGCTGGTGCAGCGGGAGCAGTGGCGGGGCCCGGGCAAGTGGCTGCTGATCCCGGTCGGCCTGCTGCTGCTCGCCGGGTTCGCGCTCTGGGAGCACCGGTACGCCCGGCGCGCCCAGCCGCTGTTCGACCTGCGGCTGTTCACGGTGCGCTCGTACACGCTCGGCGCGCTGATCGGCCTGATCTACTTCGCCGGGTTCACCGCGATCTTCTTCATCTTCACGCTCTACCTGCAGATGGGGCTCGGCTACAGCGCGCTCGTGGCCGGTCTGGCGATCACGCCGTTCGCGCTCGGTTCGGCGCTCGCCTCCGCGCTCGGCGGCCGGGTGGTCACCCGGTACGGCCGTCCGCTCGTCGCGATCGGGCTGCTGGCGGTGGTGGCCGGGCTGATCGCGACCGACCTGGTGCTGGCGGGCGGGCCGCACGACAACGTGCCGCTGCGGACCGCGCTGCCGCTGCTCGTCGCGGGGCTGGGCAGCGGCCTGGTGATCGCGCCGAACCAGACGCTCACGCTGTCCGAGGTGCCGGTGCCGATGGCCGGCAGCGGCGCGGGCATGCTGCAGACCGGGCAGCGCATCGGCTCGGCCGCCGGCATCGCCGCGGTGGGCGCGCTGTTCTTCTCCACGATCGCCGACGACCACGGCGACTGGGGTACGGCGTTCCGCCACTCACTGCTGCTCGCCGCCGGGATCATCGTGCTGGCGCTGGGTGCCGCCGTGGCGGACATCGTGGCCGGTCACCGGCGCTCGGCGGGCCGCTCCTGATCGGCGCCGGGCAGCAGCACGGTGGTGAGCAGCCGCCGGGTGCGGCCGGGCCCGGGGCCGAGCGCGGCGTACTCGGCGAACAGCTCGCGGAACCGGGTGACGAACTCGGCGGCCTCGGCGTCGGTGGCGTGGAACGCGTTCTGCCGGTAGCCGGCCACGTCGCGGGCCAGGTCGGGGTCGCCGCGGTCGAGGTAGCCGTCGAAGTCGGCGAGCAGGCCCGCGACGAAGGTGAGGAACGCCTGGCGGTGCCGTTGCAGGCTCATGGCCCGGGCCTCGTCCGGGTCCACCGACGCGGCGGCCTCGTGGAGCCGGTAGCTGCGCTCGACCGCGCCGCGGGCGCGCCGCTCCCCGACCGTGTGCAGCACGCCGTTCTCGGCGAGCGTGGCGACCTGCCGGTAGAGCGTGGCCGGCGGCACGTCGCTCAGCTCGCTGCGCAGGTCGGCGGTGGTCAGCGTGCGGCCGCCCAGGAACGCCTGGACGATGCGCAGCCGGACCGGGTGCATCAGCAGCTCCACGGTGTCGAGTGCCACAGTGGCTCCCCTTTTTGTTATCGCCTCAGGTAATGTTCTCATCGACGATAACAGAACCGAGGAGCACGCCGATGGCCACCATCGACATCACCCCCGACCGCATCGGCGTCCGGCTCACCACCGCCGAGAAGATCTGGGCCCTGCGCGGCGACCTGTCGTTCCCCCGCTCCGCCGTCGCGGGCGCCGTCGTCGTGCCCGACGGGGCGCGCGCCACCCGCGGCATCCGGGTGCCCGGCCTCGGCGTGCCCCGCACGCGCAACGTCGGCACCTGGCGCGGCAGGGCCGGCAAGGAGTTCGTCAGCGTCCGCGGCGGCCAGCCGGCCGTCCGCATCACCCTCACCGGCCAGGCGTACGACTCCCTGCTCATCGGCGCCGACGACGCCTCCGCCCTGGCCGTGGCGGTGCTGCCGTGACGATCGACCGTTCGCTCGTCGTCGACTCGGGCGAGCAGCGGCTGTCCGGCACGCTCACGCTGCCCGACGGCGCCGGAGGGCACCCGGTGGCGCTGCTGCTGCCCGGCTCCGGGCCGATCAACCGCGACGGCGACCACCGCCGCCTGCCCCTGGGCATCCAGCGGCACCTGGCCGCAGCGCTCGCCGGGGCCGGGATCGCGGTCGCCCGGTACGACCGGCGGGGCGTCGGCGAGAGCACCGGCGAGTTCCTGCGTACCGGCTTCTTCGACAACGTCGACGACGCGGCCGCCGTGTTCGCGGCGCTGCGCGACGACCCGGTCGTGGACGCCGGACGGATGTTCCTGGTCGGGCACAGCGAGGGCGCGCTCACCGCTGTCGCGCTCGCCGCGCGCGGCGTACCGGTGGCCGGCCTGGTCCTGCTGTCCGCGCCCGGGCGCACCGGCGCCGAGGTGCTGCGCTGGCAGGCCGGACGACTGCTGCCCACGCTGCCCGCGCCGGTACGCCTGGTGCTCCGGCTCACCCGCACCGACCTGGTGACGAAGGTGGCCCGCAACCACGAGAAGATCCTCGCCACCGACAAGGACGTGGCGTGGGTCGGCGGGCAGCGGCTCAACGCCCGCTGGTTCCGGGAGTTCCTGCGCTACGACCCGCGGCCGGACCTGGCCCGCGTCGACGCGCCGATCCTCGCGCTCACCGGCGACAAGGACCTCCAGACCGACCCGGCGGACCTGCCGGTCATCGCCGCGCACGCGGGCGGGCCGGTGCGGACCGGCGTGCTGCCGGACGTCACCCACGTGCTGCGGCGCCAGCCCGGTCCGCCGTCGCTGCG
>NZ_JAGPXV010000280.1:0-7438 GCF_018070405.1 Micromonospora sp. D75 | reverse complement strand
GCGTTGCGGATCGCTTCGGGTCGTGGCGGTCGGCCCGGCGCCGGTCACGTAGCGTAAGCGCCGCTCGCCGGCCGTGCGGGCAGCGCGAAGACCGGGATGAAGAACTGGGCGAGCGGGCCGATGGTCAGCGCGTACGCCACGGTGCCGAGGCCGACGGTTCCGCCGAGCAGCCAGCCGAGGGCCAGCACGGTGACCTCGATGCTCGTGCGGACCAGCCGCACCGAGAAGCGGGGATGACGGGCGACGAATCCGGTCATCAGACCGTCGCGGGGCCCGGGGCCGAGCCCGGCGCCGAGGTAGAGCCCGGTGGCGGCGCCGTTGGCGACGATCCCGGCCACGAGCATCGCGGCACGCGCCGGCATGCCCTCACCGGGCGGCAGCACGGCCAGGGTGGCGTCGACGACCAGGCCGATGACCACGACGTTGCTGACCGTGCCGAGGCCGGGCCGCTGCCGCAGCGGGATCCAGAGCAGCAGCACGAGAGCGCCGACGGCGATGGTGACGGTGCCGAAGGAGAGGCCGGTCTGCCGGGCGAGCCCCTGGTGGAACACGTCCCACGGGTCCAGCCCCAGCTCCGACCGGATCATCAGCGCCATGCTGAGGCCATACAGGACGAGCCCGGCGTAGAGCTGGGTGAGTCGTCGCGCCGAACGGTGCCCGAGATTGCCAAGCGGTGCCATGCATGCCACCCTAGGGGCCAATTGCAGGACGTAAGGGGTCCAATTCCGGAGGTGTGGCCATGACCAGCCAGGTGCGCGGCGTCCAATTGGCGCGACTCCTCGGCCAGTGGCATGCGCTGCCGGGCCGCCGCCGCAGCCCCGACTACGCCGCGCTCGCCGGCGCCGTCCGGGGCCTGCTCGCCGACGGCCGGCTGCCCCTGGGGGTACGCCTGCCGGCCGAGCGGGAACTGGCCGAGGCGCTGCGGATCAGCCGGACCACTGTCACCGCCGCGTACCGGGAACTGCGGGAGAGCGGCCACCTGGCCAGCCGCCGGGGCGCCGGGAGCTGGACCATGCTGCCCGGCGGCCACCGGGTCGCCAGCACCGGGCTGTGGACGCCGCTGGACGACCGCGACATGATCGACCTCGGCGTGGCCGCGCTGTCCGCGCCGCCGCAGCTCGTCCCGGCCGCCCGGGCGGCCGCCGAGGACCTGCCCCGCTACCTCGGCGGGGCCGGCTACCACCCGACCGGCATCATCGAGCTGCGGGAGGCGGTGGCCCGCGGGTACACCGAGCGCGGGCTGCCCACCAGCCCGGAGCAGATCATGGTCACCAGCGGCACCCAGCACGCGCTGGACCTGGTGCTGCGGCTGGCCCTGTCGCCCGGCGGCGCGGTGCTCGTCGAGTCACCCACCTACCCCAACGCGCTGGCCGCGCTGGCCGCCCGGCGCGCCCGGATCGCCACGCACGGCCTGTCCGACGAGGGCTGGGACGCCGAGCTGCTGCTCGGCAGCATCCGGCAGACCCGGCCGAAGCTCGCGTACGTGATCCCGGAGTTCCACAACCCGACCGGCCACCTGATGGCGGCCGACCTGCGCGAACGGCTGGTCGGCGCGGCCCACGCGGCCGGCACCGACCTCGTCGTCGACGAGTCCTTCGTCGACCTGCCGCTGGACGGCACCCCGCTGCCGCCGCCGGTCGCGGTCTTCGACAGGCACTCCCGGGTGATCAGCATCGGCGGGATGAGCAAGCCCTACTGGGGCGGCCTGCGGATCGGCTGGGTCCGCGCCTCCGCGCCCCAGGTGCAGCGGCTCGCCGCGGCCCGGGTCGGGGTGGACATGGCCAGCCCGGTGCTCGACCAGCTCGTCGCCGTGCACCTGCTCGCCGAGGCGCCGGCCATCGTGGCCGCCCGCCGGGCCCAGCTCGCCGCGCAGCGCGACGCCCTGGTCGCGGCGCTCGCGGAGCAGCTGCCCGACTGGCGGGTCACGCCGCCGCGCGGCGGCGTGACGCTCTGGGCCGAGCTGGACGGCCCGATCTCCAGCGCGCTGGCCCGGGCCGCCGAGGAGGTCGGCGTACGGCTGGCGCCCGGACCCCGGTTCGGCCTGGACGGGACGCTCGAGCGCTTCCTGCGGTTGCCCTTCACGCTGCCCGCCGAGGAACTGGTGGAAGCGGTGGGCCGGCTCGCCGCGGTGCGCTACGACCTGGACCGCACCAGCCGCCCGCAGTGGCGCGAGCCGAGCGTCATCGCCTGACCGCCCGCCCGATCCGGTGGTGAACCGCCCGAACCACAGCTGCGGGCGGGTCCGCGCCCGCACACTGCCCGGGTGGGAGACGGGGACGCGGTCCGGTGGTCGTGGGCGGTGCGGCGCAGCGCGCCGGGCTCCCGCACCACCCGGCTGGAGCTCTTCTACGACCTGGTCTTCGTCTTCGCGTTCCTGAGCGTCACCACGCTCACCGCCTCGGTGCTCACGCCCGCCAACCTCTACCGGTTCCTGCTGGTGCTGGCGCTGCTCTGGTGGTCGTGGACCGGCTTCGCCCGGATGGGCAACGCGTTCCGCGCCGACCAGGGGATGCTGCCGCTGATCGGCGTCGTCACCGTGGCGGCCACGTTCCTGCTCGTGCTCAGCACGCCCAGCGCGTTCGCCAACAGCGGTGGCTGGCTGCCCGGGCCGCTGGTCTTCGCCGCGTGCTACTTCGTGATCCGGACCGCCCAGCTCACCGTCTTCGCCTGGGCCGACCGCGCCGACCCGGCCCGGCGCCGGGGACTGCGGATGCGCTTCCTGGCCCCGACGGTGGCCACGGCGCTGCTTGTCGTCGCCGGCACACTCCCCGGCCGGCTGCCGCAGGAGCGGTTCGCGGTCGGGCTGCAACTGGCGCTCTGGACGCTGGCGCTGCTTGTCGAGTACGTCGCCGGGACGGTCCTGGGCCAGCAGTGGTGGGTGGTGCTCTCAGCCGGGCACTGGGCGGAACGGCACGCGCTCATCGTGCTCGTCGCACTCGGCGAGTCGATCATCGCGCTGGGGCTCGGCCCGAAGCGCGGGCTGCCGCTCACCGGCCCGGTGGCGATCGCCGCGTTACTCGGCATCACGGTCGTGGCGGCGCTGTGGTGGGCGTACTTCGACACGCTGGCGTTCGCCATGGAACAGGTCCTGCACCAGGCCCGGGACCGCGCCACACGGCTGCGGCTGGCCCGCACCGCGTACACGTTCCTGCACCTGCCGATAGTCGCCGGGATCATCCTCTACGCGCTCGGCCTCAAGGACCTGCTGGCCGAGGCCGCCGATCCGCACACGCCCGCCTGGGGGCTGCCGCTCGGCGACTTCTGGGGCGCGATCCTGTTCGGCGGGGTCGCGTTGCACCTGCTCGGCGTCGCCGGGTGCTGGTGGGTGGCGCTGCGCGAGATCCACTGGCGGCTGCTGACCACCGTGGGGGCGCTGACCGCGGTCGCCCCATTCGTGTTCCGTGTGCCGGAGCTGGTCGCGCTGATCGTGCTGGCGGTGCTCACCGGCGCGGGAGTGGCCTGGGAGACCCGGGGCGAGAACGGTCACCGGCGCCGGGTACGCCAGCTCGCGCTGGAGGAGCAGATCGCCGCCGAGGCCGAGCAGAGCCGCTGGCGGCAGCAGCACCTCTGACCGGCGCCGACGCGAACGGCCGTGCCCCGGGACGGTGGGGCACGGCCGGCGCTACCGACTGGCGGTGCGGGTCACAGCTCGGCGAGCGTGCCCTCGTACATCTTGTCGATCTCGGAGGAGAAGTTCGTCTCCACGCTCCGGCGCTTGATCTTCAGCGACGGCGTGACCTCGCCGTCCTCGATGGTGAGGTCACGGGGGAGGATCGTCACCTTCTTGATCGTCTCCCAGCGGTTGAGCTTGGCGTTCAGCTTGGCGACGTACCCCTCGACCATCTCCCGCGCCTGCGGCGAGGTGACGATCGTGGTGTAGTCGCTGCCCTCCAGCGGGGTGCCGGCGGCCCAGCCCTTGATCGCGTCCGGGTCCAGCGTGACGAGCATGGTGCAGTAGTTGCGCGCCTGCCCGATCACCACCGCCTGCGAGGTGTACGGGCAGACCGCCTTGAACATGCCCTCGATGTGCGACGGCGCGACGTACTTGCCGCCGGACGTCTTGACCAGGTCCTTCTTGCGGTCGGTGATGCGCAGGTAGCCGTCGTCGTCGAGCGTGCCGATGTCGCCGCTGCGGAAGAAGCCGTCCTCGGTGAACGCGGCGGCGGTCTCCTCGGGGAGGTTGTGGTAACCCCGCATGACCGGCTTGCCCCGCATCAGGATCTCGCCGTCGGTGTCGATCCGGCACTCCAGATCACCCATGGCCCGGCCCACGCTGCCGATCTTCAGCCCGTCGGGCGGGTTCACGAACGCGCCGGCGCTGGTCTCGGTCAGGCCGTAGCCCTCGGAGATGGGCAGGTTGGCGGCGGCGAAGAAGGTGGCGATCTCCTTGCTCAGCGGCGCCGCGCCGGAGACCAGCACCCGCATCCGGCCGCCGAGCCGGGCCTGCAGCTTGCTGAACACCAGCTTCTCGGCCAGCGCGTACTTCATCCGCAGCCCGGCCGGCACCGGCTTGCCGGCCTGCTCCAGCGCGACCTTCTCCTTGCCGACCTCGACGCCCCAGGCGAAGATCTTGGCCTTCGCGCCGCCCGCGCCCTGCGCGGTGGTGACCGCCTTGTTGTAGACCTTCTCGAAGACCCGGGGCGCGCCGCACATCAGCGTCGGCCGGATCACGCCGAGCAGGTCGACCAGCTTGTCCACCCGGCCGTCGACGTACGTGGGCAGGCCGACGTGGGTGGCGCCGCAGAGCAGCGTCTTGCCGAACGAGTGCGACAGCGGCAGCCACAGGTACTGCAGGTCGTCGGTGCGCAGCAGGCCCAGCTCGGCCTGCGCCACGCCCTCCCAGCACCAGCCGCCGTGCAGCAGCTCCACGCCCTTCGGGCGGCCGGTGGTGCCCGAGGTGTAGATGAGCGTCGCCAGGTGGTCCGGGCCGATGCCGGCCACGAGCATGTCGATCAGGTCGGGCTCGGCGCTCAGCGCGGCGGCGCCGCGCTCCTCCAGCTCGGCCAGGGTGAGCTGCGGGACGGCGGCGGCCGGGTCGGGCGCGCCGTCGAAGAGCACCACGTGGGTCAGCGCGGGCAGGTCCGCTCCGGCGATCTTCGCCGCCTGGGCCGGGTTCTCCGCGAACAGCACCTTCGAGCCGGAGTCGGCGATGATGTAGACCGCGTCGTCGGGCTCGGTGGTCGGGTAGACGGTGGTGGTGGCCCCACCGGCGCACATGATGCCGAAGTCGGCCAGCACCCACTCCAGCCGGGTGTTGGCCAGGATCGCCACCGGGTTCTCCAGGCCGACACCGAGCCCGTGCAACCCGGCGGCGATCGCCTTCGCGCGCTGCCCGACCTGCTCCCACGTCAGCCAGACCGGGCCCGAGTCGTCGGGTGCGGGGTGAGCGAACGCCTGGCGGTCGGGGGAGTCCGCCACGCGCTTGTGGAACATGTCGGGTACGGAACGGTACGGTACATCGAGAGCCATCGCTGTAGCCGCCTTCAGGGGTGGAGGGACGTGACGGGGGTCACGCCGGTCTGCGGTTACCGAAGGGTATTGCCTGTACCCGGCCAGCGGCTAGCCCTGATCGGCCGAGTCGCCACCGGTCCCGACTTCTGGAATCGGATCAGGCGTATCGGCTGGCGGCGCGGGACCAGTCGTAGGTGGCCCGGATCCAGTCCCGGCGGGTGTCCAGGAACGCCCGCATCCCCTCGTCGGCCCCGGCGCTCAACGCCGCGTCCCGCTCCGCGTACGAGGCGAGGGCCGCGTTGAAGCGGTTCGCCGCCGCGTTCAGCGCCGCCGACTCGTCCTGCCCGGTCTCGCCCGCGATCGTGGTCACCAGGTTGTGCGCGTCCGGGGTGACGCCCCGCTCCTTGCCGTAGGAGAACACGTCGTTGCACCAGCAGACCAGGTCGGTGGCGAGGGCGTCCAGCGCGGTGAGCGCCGGGGTCGCCCGCTGGTCGGCCCGGGGCAGGGACGGGCGGGCCAGGTCGGTCACCGTGAAGCTGGGGCGTACGCCGCCGGTGTGGCGGCGCATCTGCACGTACTCGGCGACCCCGGGCACGCGCCGGCGCTCCCGGTTCGCCGCCTCCCACAGCAGCGCCAGCAGGTACTCCCGCAACTGGCTCACCAGCCGCATCAGGTGCGCCGGCCGGCCCCGGCCGCGCGCCCGCCGGCACAGATCGTGCAGCGCCAGGCCCATCGGGCCGGCGTCGGTGGGCGCGGGCGCGTCCGGGTCACCGTGCCGGTCGAGCACCCCCAGCAGCGCCGCCAGGGTGGGCGCGAGCACCGTCGGCGCGGCGCCCAGCCCGTCGTCGTCGCAGGCGTCGTCCACCACGAACAGCCAGTTGATCAGGTCGGTGAGCAGCCGCAGACCGGCCGGGGACGCCTCGGGGCAGGCCCGTCCGGCCAGCTCCGAGGCATGGGCGCCGGCCAGCCGCAGCAGGCCGGCCTGGGTCTTGACCAGGCCGAAACCGCGCACCCAGGCGACGCTCTGCGCGGCTACCTCGTCCGCGGCCGGGTGACACCGGGAGGGAAAGGGCGGCTCGTGCAGCGCCGAGAGCGCGAAGTCCCGCATCGTCGTCCCCTGTCCGCCGCCCCGCAGGGTCGGGCCGGTGCGCAGGAGCGTACGGCAGCCGGCGAACGTTATCGAACGCCGGGTGTCCACATTCTACGATCGCCTGGGTGGGCGGGCGGAAACGTCTGTCACAGGCCCAGTTCGGCGGTACGCAGACGCTCGGCGCGCTCGGCCGGACCGTCCACCTGGACCCGGGCCACCCGCTGCCGCCCGGTGAGGAACAGCACGAGTTCCCCCGGCGCGCCGACCAGCCGCAGCCGCTCGCCGCCGCCACCGGCCCGCAGCTCGCCGTGCCCCGGCGCCTGCACCAGCACCTCGGCCGGGAAGCGCCGCAGCGCCATCCGGGCCAGCAGGGCGACCCGCTTCCAGAGCACCGCCTGCTGCCCGGCCGGCAGGTCACGCGGCTGCCAGCCCGGCCGGGCCCGGCGGACGTCCTCGTGGTGGATGAAGAACTCCATCCCGTTCGCGATCTCGTCGGTGAGCGGGTTGCTCACCGGGCTCCACACCGGGGGACGGCGGACCCGGGCGATCAGGTCGGCGTACGGCCCGGCGGCGATCCGCCTGCGGACCGACTCGCCGTAGCCGCGCAGCGGCGGCAGCAGGATCCCGCCCGCCGCGTCCGGCCGGCGCTCCCGCACCAGCAGGTGCGCCGCCAGGTCGCGGGTGGTCCACCCCTCGTTCACAGTCGGCGCGTCCGGTCCCAGCTCCAGCATCAGGTCGGCGAGCGCCTCGCGCTCCGTTCGGGCGTACCGCGGCATGGCCCGATCGTAGGCCCGTCGCGGCCGATCGGCGCGCCACGCCCGGCGCTACGGCGGGCCGCGTGCATCGAGGGCCGGTGTCCGCCCAGGTCCGGTGCGAACGTGACGGCGGACATATCCC
>NZ_JAGPXV010000028.1:0-20538 GCF_018070405.1 Micromonospora sp. D75 | reverse complement strand
CAACCAGCCAGCCGGCTGGCTGCGCGGCTACGGCGGCATCGAGGCCGACATCCGACAGATGCGGGAGTTCGCCGACCGCCTCCAGGACGAGGTGACGCGCAACTACTCGCCGCATCTGTCGTACATCGCCGACGACATGAGGGCCCCGGTGCCGAACCCGGCCGACGCCTTCATCGAGCTGGTCCATTTCCTCCAGGCCCACCACGACACCCAGACGGCAGCGGTCAGCGCCGTGTGGGACCTGGCACCCGCCACCGGCCGGCTCGCCGACGCCGCCGGCCGGATCGCCAACCACTACGGCGACGCCGACGCGTTCTCCTCCGCACGGGTCACCGACGTCGAACGGGCACTCGCCGGGCCGTCGAGCACCGTCGCCCGCCCGCTGCCGCCACTGGCCGACCCCACCGCCCCCGAACAGAGCCGGGTGATCCTGCCGTGATCGAACGGGGCAGCGGACGCACCTCCGGGCTGACCGACTGGCGGCTGATGGACGTCCTCAGCATGTGGGCGTGCCTCCAGGACCAGGACACCACCGGCCAGTGGAAGCAGGTCGCCGGTTGGCGCAAGGTCTGTGACCTCGCGCTGACCCACCTCAGCCGGCTGCGGGAATACCGGCGCGGCCTCGCCGAGGCCTGGCCGCCCGAGACCAACGCCGCCGCGCGGGCGTACATCGCCGAACTCGACCAGCTCATCGACCGCGTGCAGCGCACCCACGACGCCGCCGCCGCGAACTACGACGCACTCGCCGCCGCCACCCGCGCCATCGGCAGCGCGCGGGCCGAGCTGCAACCCCTGCACGAGGAGTACGAGAAGAAGCTGCGGCAGAAGCGGGCGTACGAGGCGACGATCGCCGACCCGAAGGCGGTGGCGGGTAGCCGGTTGCCGGAACGGCCCCCGGTCACGGACGACGACTTGGAGCAGTTGAACGTACGGGCGCGCGGGTTGATGACGGGGTTGAGCGGCGAGCTACAGCACGCCCAGGTCATGCTTCGACAGCCACCACCCCCGGTTCGGCCTCCCCGCGACGTCTCTGCAGAGGAAATCGGAGGAACCAGCGGGGCCGTCCCCATCATTCCCCCCATCATTCCCGTCGCAACTGGCCCAAGCACAAGGGCTGCCAATGCAGCCGAGCACCTAGAAAAACGGCTCCCAGTAGCAACGAATCATGGGCCTGTGACCGGGCCTGTCCTCGGAGGCATCTCGCCCGGCGCAGCAGGAACGATTCCGCAGCCCCCCGGCCAGGCCAACATCACGCCTCCTGGCCCCGCAAACCTCGGCACGCCGCCAGCGCTTCCGACCAACTTGCCGACGGGCTCCAGATTTCCAGCAGGCGGAAAGCCGTTTGCCGGTCCTCCCCAGCCGGAGAGCCAGCGGAACGGCTCATCTACTGCTCCACGGTCCACCCCACCTGGGCTTATCGGAGGCACACCTGTCGCCGGACAGGGGCAAACGAACCGGCCTGCGCCTCGCAAGGTCAATCCAGTTGGCGGCGTTATCGGCGGAGGAGGAGCAGGCACCTCTCCCACCGGGGCTGCGGGTTCTCGACCTGGGGGCGCTCGCGCCTCTGGCAACTTCGCAGTTCCCGCAAGCGGCAGCGCAGCGGGTGGACCAATGGGTTACCAACCAAAGACGAGCCGCGGACGCGCCGATTACAAGCAAGAATCGGCGTGGGATCCGGATAACCCTTGGGAAACCAAAAGAGGCGTTGATCCAGTGATGCGACCGCCCGAGGATGAGGGCCCGATAGATCCAGGGCCAGCCATTGGCTTCAACAGGTGAGCCTAGATCGCAGCCAGTTCGGTGTAGTTCTACTGGCAACTCTAGCGGCGTTGACGGTCGCAGCGGCAAGTCCGGCACACCTCGAACCAACATCATCTTCGGAACGGCAGTGGCACCTGCAGTACTTAAAGGCAGCGCAGGCGCACAACCTCAATCAGGGCAAAAACGTAATCGTTGCAGTGCTAGACACCGGCGTCACCCCTCATCCCGACCTCGCCGACAACCTACTCAAAGGCGCAGACCTGATTCAAGGTGGAACCAGCGCAGGCCAAATCGATTCCAATGGGCACGGAACGGGGATGGCAGGGCTAATCGGGGCGACAGGCCACGGAGGCTCCGTTCAAGGAATTGCGCCACAGTCTAAAATTCTTCCAGTCGTAGTCACTCCGCCAAACGGTCGCGGCGACCCGGATGTACTGGCAGAGGGAATTGATTTTGCAATTTCACAGGGCGCTAAAGTTATTAGCATTTCCAGCGTAGGCGGCGCAAGTCCCAGACTGGTTCAAGCGATCCGCACCGCAACAGCGGCAAACATAACTATCGTCGCCGCCGCTGGTAACCGACCAGAGGATGCCTTTGTTGGCTACCCCGCCGTCGAGGAAGCTGTAATAGCCGTTGGGGGAATAGACAGAACAGGAGAACATGCCGCAGTCTCGGTCGCTGGGCCGGAGATCGACGTAGTCGCTCCGGCCGTCGACATCTACAGCACCGGTCTCAATGGGGGCTACCGGGTCGGTACCGGTACCTCAGATGCCACCGCGATTGTGGCCGGCGCTGCTGCACTCATCCGCTCCAAGTACCCCAACCTCCCCGCGCAGGAAGTCGCCCACCGGCTGACCGCCACCGCCGTCGACAAGGGACCATCAGGCCGCGACGACCAGTACGGCTACGGCGTCATCGACCTGGTAGCGGCGCTCACCGCCGATGTCCCCCCGCTCGGCTTCGAGTCCTCGAACGTCACGCCACCGGCGTCGGCGGAGGCAGCCCCGGAAAAGGGCGACGACAGCAGCGCGACCGTACGCGGGCTCGCCACCCTGGGTGTGCTGGTGGCGGCGGGCGGCGGATACCTGTTCTGGCGTCGGCGCCGACGTGCCGACGACCCGCCGCCGAGGGTCAGCCGGTAGCGTCGGCGGGGTGTCGACCTCCGTACCGGTGCGCCTCGTGCTCGCCTCGCAGTCTCCCGCCCGCCGCAAGTTGCTCCAGGCCGCTGGCATCGAGCCCGACGTGCTGGTCAGCGGCGTGGACGAGTCGCAGGTGGTCAGCGAGCGCGCCGAGGATCTGTGTCTGGAGTTGGCCCGGTTGAAGGCGCAGGCCGTACGCGATCGGCTGCGGCCGTCGCCGGATGAGCGCACTCTCGTGCTCGGCTGTGACTCGGTGCTGGCCTTCGACGGTGAGATCCTCGGCAAGCCTGATGACGCGGCGGACGCCACCCGGCGGTGGCAGCGGATGCGCGGGCGCAGCGGTGTCCTGCACACCGGGCACAGTCTGATCGACGTGACGCACGAGTCGCGGGCCGAGGCCGTCGCGTCGACCACTGTGCATTTCGCCGACATCAGCGACGAGGAGATCGCCGCGTACGTGGCGACGGGCGAGCCGCTGGCCGTTGCCGGCGCGTTCACCATCGACGGGCTGGGCGGCGCGTTCCTGACCGGGATCGAGGGTGACCCGGGCACAGTGGTGGGGTTGTCCCTGCCGTTGCTGCGCCGGCTGCTCGCCGAGGTGGAGCTGAGCATCGTCGACCTGTGGACGAAGATCGCGCCCGGGGGCCAGGAGATCGAGCATCTCGGCTAACGTCCGGACATGACCACGAAGCCTCTGCCGCTCACCCCGGAACTGCACGCCTATCTGGTGGCCCACGGGTCCGCGCCGGACGAGATCGTCCGGGAGCTGGCCGAGGAGACCCGGGCGGCCCTGCCCGCCGAGGCGGTGATGCAGGTCGCGCCGGAGCAGGCGGCGTTCCTGACGTTCCTGACCCGGCTGCTCGGCGTACGGCAGGCGGTCGAGGTGGGCACGTTCACCGGCCTCTCCTCGCTGGCGATCGCCCGGGGGCTCGCCGATGGCGGGCGGCTGACCTGCTTCGACATCTCCGAGGAGTACACGGGCGTGGCCCGGCGCTACTGGGAGCGCGCCGGTGTGCAGGACCGGATCGAGCTGCGCATCGGCCCGGCCGCCCAGACGCTGCGCGAGCTGCCCCGCGAGCGTTACCTGGACTTCGCGTTCATCGACGCGGACAAGGTCGGCTACCCGGTCTACTGGGACGAGCTGGTGCCGCGCATGCGCCCCGGCGCGGTGGTCGCCGTCGACAACACGCTGCGCGACGGCCGGGTGCTCGCCCCGCGCAACGCCGACGACCGGGCGATCGCCGCCTTCAACGACGCGGTGATCGCGGACGTGCGCGTCGAGGCGGTCATGCTGCCGATCGCCGACGGCGTCACGCTCGCCCGAGTGCTCTGAGCCGGCCCGAACGCAACCTCGCCGACGTGGCGGCAACCCTGAACACCGGATACCGCCACCTCGCCGAAACGGAGTCGATCAAGTCGCGCGGACCGGCGCGGGCAAGGCACGCCCCAGCCGCACCGTCAGCAGCACCGCCACCGCGATGAACGCGGGCAGCAGCAGGAACGCCGGGTGCGGGCCGGCGCCGTCGGCCACCCACCCGAGCGCGACCGGCGCGATCCCGAAACCCACACCCATCGAGTACGCCGACCAGCCCGCCGCCTTGTCGGCGGCCGGACCGGCGACTGCGAGCGCGATGGAGATCGCCAGCGGGTAGTGCAGCGCGTTGCCCAGGCCGAGCACGACCAGGCCGGTGACGGCGAGCCAGCCGACCGTACTGCCCCAGAACAGCGCGAACCCGGCCAGCGAGACGGTGAGCGCGCCGAGCAGCAGCGGCACCGGCGGCCAGCGCAGCGCGGCCCGGCCACCGGCGATCCGGCCGGCGAACATGCCGCAGACGATCGCGGCCACCGCCGCCGACGCCCCGCCCGCGCTCAGCCCGGCGTGGGTCCGCAGCACGTCGGCGGTCCAGAGCGACAGGCAGACCTCGATCGACCCGGTGACGGACATCAGAACCCAGGCGATCCAGTACGCACGCGGCAGCCGCCCCGCTGCCCCACGCACCCCGGAGGCGGGCACCTCCGACGCCGGCATCCCCGGCGCGGGCACGGCCGAAGCGGGCACAGGCGCGGCACCCCCGGACGACACGGTGACGGGAGCGCCCGAAGCGGGCACGGCGGCGTCGGATGCGCCGACGGCGGGGACTGCCGGAGCGGGCGCGGCGGCCTCGGCCACCCCGGACGTGGGGACGGCGGGCACCCGGGTGGATGCGGCCACGGGGACCGGTGTGCCGGCAGCCGCGACAGCGGGGGCGCGGTTCGGCCCGCGTACCCGGAAGGTCAGAGCCGCGAGCGCGACAAGCGTGATCAGCCCGACCTCGACGGCCATCAGCGGTCGCCAGCCGAGGCCGGCGTCGACGCTGGCGCCGATGGTCAGCGGCGCCAGGATGCCCATGCCGGCGCACGCGGCGTTGGCCTCGGTGAGCGCGGCGGGGGCGGCGGGTCCGTGCCGGGCGGTGAGCACCACGCTGACGCCACTGACGATCATCATGCCGAAGGTGGCGATGACCGCGACGGCGGCGAGCGTGGCCGGTAGCGGGCGGAGCAGGCCGAGCGCGGTGACGCCGGCGGCGACGCCGGCGAGGCCGAGCCAGATGGCGGGGCCGCGGCCGAGGCGGCGGGCGACCGGGGCGAACAGCGCTCCGCCGGCCAGCGCGCCGACGGCGATGCCGGTGCTGTGCAGGCCGGCGACGGCGGCGCTGGTGCCCTGTTCGTCGCGGAGCAGCGGTACGACCGGGCCGAATCCGTAGAGGAAGAAGCCCCAGAGACCGAGCTGGGCGTAGGTCAGCCAGGTGATCCGGTCACGGGTGAGGCGGGGCACCGGCCCACGCTACGCGCGGGGCACCGGTGCCCCCTGCCTCCTGAGAGGTACGTCTCCCCTGGTCAGCGGACACTGCGGGCGAACTGGCGGGCGGCCCAGAAAACGCCTGCGGCGGCGAGCACCGCGATGATGCCGAGGCCCTGCCAGACGCGGTCGTTGCCGAGGTCGCCGTTGAACAGCGCGCGGGTGCCCTCGACCGCCCAGGAGAACGGGTTCCACTTGGCCACGCCCTGGAGCCAGCCCGGCGCGAAGGTGAGCGGCAGCAGGATGCCGGAGAGCAGCAGCACCGGCTGCGCGACGGTGTTCATCAGCGGGGCGAGCGCGTCCTCGCTCTTGACCTTGAGCGCGATGCCGTAGGAGACGGCCGAGGTCATCAGCGCGATGAGGGCGAGCATCAGGTACGCCAGGAGCAGGTTGCCGATGAAGACGCGCAGGTCGAACGCGAGCGCCAGCAGCGTGATGATGACCGCCTGCGCGATGAGCGAGACCACGTCACGCAGGGACCGGCCGAGCAGCAGCGCGAGCCGGCTGACCGGGGTGACCCGGGAGCGTTCGATCACGCCGGCCCGCAGTTCGGCGATCAGGCCGAAGCCCTGGAACAGGCCGCCGAAGATGGCCAGCAGCACGAGCAGGCCGGGCACGAAGATCTTGTACGCGGCGGCCTGCGTCGGGGCGTTCAGCGCGGGCTTGAGCAGCGGGGCGAACAGGAGCAGGTACATCACCGGCTGGAAGACGCCGACGAAGATCCACACCGGGTTGCGCAGCAGCAGTTGCGTCTGGCGCTGGAAGATCAGCCAGGTGTCGCGGGCGAGTTTCATGACAGCTTCTCCGGGGGTCAGGACTCGCGCAGCGAGCGGCCGGTCTTGGTGAGGAAGACGTCGTCGAGGCTGGGCCGGTGCAGCTCGATCGAGCGCAGGTCCAGCCCGGCGTGGTCGAGGCGGCGCAGCACCTGCGGGATGGCGGTGGCGCCCTCGTCGACGTAGAGGCGCAGGCCGCCCTCGTCGACGGTCTCCAGCTTGCTCACGTACGCCTCGGTGTCGAGCAGTTCGGCGGCGCGCGGGGTGCTCGGGGCGTCCAGTCCGACGATCACCACCTCGCCGGAGATCTCCCGCTTCAGCTCGGCCGGCGTGCCCTCGGCGACGATCTCGCCGTGATCCATGATCGCGATGCGGTCGCAGAGCGCGTCCGCCTCGTCCAGGTAGTGCGTGGTGATGAAGACGGTCATCCCCTCGGTACGCAGCCGGCGGATCTCGTCCCACATGTGCGCGCGGCTCTGCGGGTCGAGGCCGGTGGTCGGCTCGTCCAGGAAGACGATCTTCGGCTCGTGGATGATGCCGAGCGCGATCTCGACCCGCCGGCGCTGGCCGCCGGAGTAGGTCTTGCACTTGCGGTCGGCGTACTCGGTGAGCTGGAAGGCTTCGAGCGCGCGCTCGGCGCGTCGGTGCGCCTCGGCCTTGCTAATTCCGTAGAGGCGGGCCTGGAGCACCAGCTCCTCGCGGGCGCTCGACTCGTCCCAGGTGCTGCCGCCCTGGGCCACGTACCCGATCCGGCGGCGCACCTCGGCCGGGTCCTTGCGCAGGTCGGCGCCGGCCACGGTGGCCTCGCCGCCGTCCGGCTCGATGAGCGTGGCGAGCATCCGCAGCGTGGTGGTCTTGCCGGCGCCGTTGGGCCCGAGGAAGCCGAAGATCTCCCCCTCGGCGACGTCGAGGTTGACGCCGCGGACGGCGTCCACGGTCTTCGTCTCGCGACCCTCGCGGGAGCGGTACGACTTCCGCAACCCCCTGGTCTCGATCATTTCTGCTCCTGGTCGTCCGGGCGGGCCTGACCGGCCGCCGATCGTCCGCGAGGACGCACGAATCCCCCGCGATTCCTGCCGAGGCTAACGCGATATAGCTTCTTTGGTCAACGTTGATTATGTCGTGTCATCGGGAGCCGTCGGTCCAGCCCGACCAGCCCTCGGCCCGCTCCATCCCATCCGGCAGGTACGACACTCCCGACTCGATCCGCTCCGCGATCCGCTCGCACCACGCCGTCTCCGCCTCGGCGCGGGCCAGCCACAGCTCGAACATCCACCCGACGTGCACCGGCTTGCGGGTGCGTACCCAGTCCGAGTCGAGCGAGGCGCGCATCGACTCGACCCCGGCGCGAAGGAGGTTCGCCCGGTTGCGCAGCGCCGCCGCGGCCTCCTCGCGCGGCATCGCCGGCAGGAAGGAGAACGCCGCCACGAACGGGTCCGGCGGCTCCTGCACCTGCCACCACTGCGCGCGCAGCAGCGTCTCGAACTCGTCCTCCCCCTTCGCCGTCACCTCGTACGTGGTGCGGGCCGGGCGGGCGCCCACCTGCTCGACCGAGACGGTCCGCAGCAGGCCCTCGTCGGTGAGTTTGCGCAGCGCGTGGTAGATCGAGCCGGGCTGCACGTTGGCCCACTTGTCCGCGCTCCAGCTCAGCAGCTCACGGCGCACGTCGTAGCCGTGCACCGGCTGCATCCACCGGACCAGGCCCAGAATCATCATCCTCGTTGCCGACACCGGACAAGCGTAATAGGCAAATTTGACTACAGTGCCGCATCCCACACTGAGCGATCGTTAGGCTCCGCAGGCAGGCCGCTAAACTCCCGGCAACGACCTCCCGGGAGGAGCCTCAAGGTGCGCAAGGTTCTCATCGCCAACCGCGGCGAGATCGCCGTCCGCGTCATTCGCGCCTGTCGCGACGCCGGCCTGGCGAGCGTCGCCGTCTACGCGGACTCCGACCGGGACGCCCTGCACGCCACGCTCGCCGACGAGGCGTACGCGCTCGGCGGCGACACCGCCGCGGACAGCTACCTGCGCATCGACAAGCTGATCGACGTCGCGGCCCGCTCCGGCGCGGACGCGGTGCACCCCGGCTACGGCTTCCTCTCCGAGAACGCCGACTTCGCCCAGGCCGTCATCGACGCCGGGCTCACCTGGATCGGCCCCACCCCGCAGGCGATCCGCGACCTCGGCGACAAGGTGACCGCCCGGCACATCGCGCAGCGGGCCGGCGCGCCGCTGGTGCCCGGCACCCCGGACCCGGTGGGCAACGCGGACGAGGTGATGGCGTTCGCCGTCGACCACGGCCTGCCGGTCGCCATCAAGGCCGCCTTCGGCGGTGGCGGGCGTGGCCTCAAGGTCGCCCGCACCATGGAGGAGATCCCGCACCTGTTCGAGTCGGCCACCCGCGAGGCGGTCGCCGCGTTCGGCCGGGGCGAGTGCTTCGTCGAGCGCTACCTCGACAAGCCGCGCCACGTCGAGGCGCAGGTGCTGGCCGACCAGCACGGCAACGTGATCGTGGTGGGCACCCGGGACTGCTCGTTGCAGCGCCGGCACCAGAAGCTGGTCGAGGAGGCGCCCGCGCCGTTCCTCACCGACGCCCAGCGCGCCCAGATCCACGACAGCGCCAAGGCCATCTGCCGCGAGGCCGGCTACCACGGCGCCGGCACCGTGGAATACCTGGTCGGCGCGGACGGCACGATCTCCTTCCTAGAGGTGAACACGCGGCTGCAGGTCGAGCACCCGGTGACCGAGGAGACCGCCGGCATCGACCTGGTACGCGAGCAGTTCCGCATCGCCGACGGGGAGAAGCTGCGCTTCACCGAGGACCCGACGCCGCGCGGACACGCCATCGAGTTCCGGATCAACGGCGAGGACCCGGGCCGCAACTTCCTGCCCGCCCCGGGCACCGTCACCGCGCTGCGCCTGCCCTCCGGGCCGGGCGTGCGGGTGGACACCGGCATCTCGGCCGGCGACGTGATCGGCGGCAACTTCGACTCGCTGCTCGCCAAGGTGATCATCGTCGGCGAGACGCGCGCCGAGGCGCTGGAGCGGGCCCGCCGGGCGCTCGACGAGATGGTGGTCGACGGCATGGCCACCGCGCTGCCCTTCCACCGCCTGGTGATCCGCGACGAGGCGTTCACCGCCGAACCGTTCACCGTGCACACCCGGTGGATCGAGACCGAGTGGGACAACACCGTACCGGCGTTCACCGCCGCCGCCGGCGCCGCCGACGAGCCGGCCGAGCGCGAGACCGTCGTGGTCGAGGTGGGCGGCAAGCGGCTGGAGGTCGTCCTCCCCGCCGGGCTCGGCGCGGGTACGGCGGCAGCCGCGCCCGCCGCGAAGAAGCCGGCCCGCCGGGGCGGCGGAGGCAAGGCGGGTGCCGCGGTCAGCGGCGACACGCTCACCTCGCCGATGCAGGGCACGATCGTGAAGATCGCGGTCGCCGACGGCGACGAGGTGGCCGAGGGCGACCTGGTCGTGGTGCTGGAGGCGATGAAGATGGAGCAGCCGCTGCACGCGCACAAGGCCGGCACGGTCAGCGGGCTCGCCGCCGAGGTCGGCGCGGTGATCACGTCCGGCGCCGCGATCTGCACCATCGCCTGAGGTGTAAGGAAGGGCCCCTTCTTAACGCCTGAGGTAGTGAAGGGGCCCCTTCTTAACAGCGCCAGGCCGGGTGGTGTGAGCCACCACCGGGGGCGGGCACGGCCCGGGGCGGGAATGATGGCCGGGTGCGGTTCCTTCACGGCGCGGTCCCCGCGCACGACCTGACCTACAACGACGTCTTCATGGCGCCCAACCGGTCCGAGGTGGGCTCCCGGCTCGACGTCGACCTGGCCACCACCGACGGGACCGGCACCACGATCCCGCTCGTGGTGGCGAACATGACGGCCGTCGCCGGCCGGCGGATGGCCGAGACGGTGGCCCGGCGCGGCGCGGTGGCGGTGATCCCACAGGACATCCCGATCGAGGTCGTCGCCGACGTGGTGGGCTGGGTCAAGCAGCGGCACCTGGTGCACGACACGGCGATCGCCCTCGGCCCGACCGACACCGTCGGCGACGCCATCCACCTGCTGCCGAAGCGGTCGCACGGCGCGGTGGTGGTGGTCGACGGGGACGGCCGGCCGATGGGCGTGGTGACCGAGGCGGACACCGTCGGGGTGGACCGCTTCGCCCAGCTCCGGCACGTGATGTCGACCGAGCTGCACACCGTGCCGGCGGACGCGGACCCGCGTACCGGATTCGACCGGCTGTCGGCGGGCCGGCGGCGGATCGCGCCGGTGGTGGACGGCGACGGCCGCCTGGTCGGGGTGCTGACCCGGCAGGGCGCGCTGCGCGCCACGCTGTACAAGCCCGCGGTGGACGACCGGGGGCGGTTGCGGATCGCCGCCGCCGTGGGCATCAACGGCGACGTCACCGGCAAGGCCGCCGCGCTGCTGGAGGCCGGGGTGGACACGCTCGTCGTGGACACCGCGCACGGGCACCAGGAGCGGATGCTCCAGGCGCTGCGGGCGGTCCGCCGGCTGGACCCGCCGGTGCCGGTGGCGGCCGGGAACGTGGTCACCGCTGATGGCGTACGCGACCTGGTCGACGCCGGTGCGGACATCGTGAAGGTGGGCGTCGGGCCGGGCGCGATGTGCACCACCCGGATGATGACCGGCGTGGGCCGTCCGCAGTTCTCCGCGGTGCTCGACTGCGCCGCGGCGGCCCGCTCGCTGGGGCGGCACGTGTGGGCCGACGGCGGCGTACGCCACCCGCGCGACGTGGCGCTGGCGCTGGCCGCGGGCGCGTCGAACGTGATGATCGGCTCCTGGTTCGCCGGCACCTACGAGTCCCCCGGCGACCTGTACACCGACGCCGACGGGCGGCGCTACAAGGAGAGCTTCGGCATGGCGTCCTCGCGTGCGGTGAGCGCCCGTACGGCCGAGGACAGCGCGTTCGACAGGGCCCGGAAGGCGATCTTCGAGGAGGGCATCTCCTCGGCCCGGATGTACCTGGACCCGAACCGGCCCGGCGTCGAGGACCTCATCGACGAGATCATCTCGGGGGTGCGCAGCGCGTTCACGTACGCGGGCGCGCGCAGCCTGGAGGAGTTCCACGAGCGGGCGCTCGTCGGTGTGCAGAGCGCCGCCGGCTACACCGAGGGGATGCCGCTGCCGACGAGCTGGTGATGTTCGGTCCCGCTCAGTCGAACAACCGCCTGATCACGGTACGGGCGGCAGCCTCCGGGTCGTCGCCCACCCGTGGCGGCAGCGCGCCGGAGAGCCAGAGCGTGGCGAAGCCGTGCACGATCGACCAGGCGGCGAGCGCGTCGGCGTCCGGCTCCCGCCCGGTGTGCCGGGCCACCCCCTCGCGCAGCACGTCGCCGGAGCGGGCGCGGGCGGCGACCAGCTCCGGGTCGTCGGCCCGGTACAGCTCGGGCCGGAACATGACGTCGAAGTGCGCCCGGTGCCGCACCGCGAACCCGACGTAGGCCACGCCGGTGTCGAGCAGGTCGTCCCCGGCCTGCCGCAACGCGTCGGCGAGCAGTTCGAAGCCCTGGGTGGCGAACGCGGTGAGCAGCCCGGCCTTGTCACCGAAGTGGTGCGCCGGCGCGGCGTGCGAGACCCCGGCGCGCCGAGCCAGCTCACGCAGGCTCAGCGCGGCCGGTCCGGACTCGGCGATCGCCTCGGCGGCGGTGCTCAGCAGGACGCGGCGGAGGTCGCCGTGGTGGTACGAGGCCATGCAGTCACCCTAACTTGTCATTGACAAGATGGCACCATCGCCGCAATCTTGTCAGCGACAAGATGCTCGTCGGAGGGATCGACAATGGCACCCCTGATCGCACTGCTCGCCGGCACCGCGCTGGCCCGGATCGCCGGCCTGCTCGGCGTGGACGCCCTGGACGGGTGGCACCCCGCGCTGCGAGTGGGGCTGGCGCTGATGTTCGTGCTGACCGGCGTGGCCCACTTCGCGTCCCGTCGCGACGACCTCATCGCGATGGTCCCGCCGTCCCTGCCCCGGCCGGACCTGCTGGTCACAGTGACCGGCGTACTGGAACTGGCCGGCGCGCTCGCGCTGCTGTTCCCGGCCACCGCGCGCCCGGCGGCGGCCGGGCTGGCACTGCTGATGCTCGCCATGTTCCCGGCCAACGTGTCAGCCGCACGGCGACGCCTCACGCTCGCCGGGCGCCCGGTGACGCCGCTCGGCGTCCGTACCGTGCTCCAGGTCGTCTTCGTGGCCGCGGCGCTGGCGGTGACCCTCGGCGGATGACCCGCCGCGGGCCCGGCGACCCCGCCCGCCCACGCCGACCGGCGGAACCCGGCTCAGGCCCGGGACGGCTCCGTCTCGGCGGGCCGGGACTCCCCAGTCTCCCCATGGCGAACTGTCGGCAGGCGCAGGCAGGCGACCAGGCCGATCAGCAGGAAGCCGGCGCCCGCGAACGCCGCGTACCGGGTGGCGTCGGAGAACGCCGCCTTCGCCTCCTCGGCGATCGGCGCGGTACGCGGGTCCGCCTCCAGCCCGCCGATCGCCGCGCCGGCGCTCTCCTTGACCGCGCTGACCACCTGGTCCCGCTGGGCCGGGTCGAGGCCGGGCTGGTCGGCCAGGCGGTCGCCGAGCAGCCCGCCGAGGCCGGCGAAGAGCACGGTGCCGAGCACCGCGATGCCGAGCGCGGAGCCGACCTGCCGGGCGGTGCTCTGCAGGCCCGAGCCCTGGCCGCTGCGGCGTACCGGCACCTCGGACAGCGAGACGCCGGTGAGCTGGGCGGTGGCCAGGCCGACGCCGACGCCGTAGACGAACAGGAAGCCCACCGGCGCCCACCAGCTGGTGTCCGGCGCGACCACGAATCCGAGCCCGGCCACGCCGACCAGTTCGGCGGCGACACCGAGCTGGACCACCCGGGCCGCGCCCCAGCGCTGGGTCAGCGGCGCGCCGATGCCGCTGGCCAGGAAGCTGCCGACGGCGAGCGGCAGCAGCGCCAGGCCGGTCCGGAAGGCGCTGTAGCCGAGCACGTTCTGGAACCACAGCGGCAGCGCGAACAGCAGGCCGAACTCGCCCAGGCTGACGATCGCGGCGGCCAGGATGCCGTTGCGGAACGAGCCGATGCCGAACAGCGACAGGTCGAGCAGTGCCGGACGGCCGGCCCGGTTGCGGCGTACCTGCTGGGTCAGGAAGAGCCCGAGCGCGGCGAGCCCGAGGAGCGCGGCCACCGGCACCGGTGAGATCGACGCGGTCCAGTCCAGCCCGAAGAGGCTGAACGGCCGTTCCCGCTCCCACCAGCCGTAGGTGCGGCCCTCGATCAGCGCGAAGACCACGCCGGTCATGCCGATCACGGAGAGCAGCGCGCCGGTGAGGTCCAGGCCGCGTTCGGCCCGGTCGTCGCGGGACTCGGCCACCAGCACGAGCGTCGCCACGATCACGGCGAGGCTGACCGGGACGTTGATGCCGAAGGCCCACCGCCAGGAGTACGTGGTGGTGAGCCAGCCGCCGAGCAGCGGCCCGAGCGCTGCCGCGCCACCGATGGTGGAGCCCCAGACGGCGAACGCGATGCCCTTCTCCCGGCCGGTGAAGTTGGCGTTGAGCAGGGAGAGCGAGGTGGGCAGCATCATCGCCCCGCCGACGCCCTGGAGCACCCGGGCGGCGATGAGCGTCTCGCCGGAGCCGGCGAGCGCGGCGAGGACGCTGGCGACCACGAACACTGTGACGCCGACGAGAAACATCCGCCGCCGTCCGGACCGGTCGGCGAAGCGGCCGGCGACCAGCAGCAACGCGGCGAAGACCAGGGTGTACGCCTCCTGCACCCACTGCGCGTCGGTGGAGGTGATGTCGAGGTCCCGGATGATCTGCGGCACCGCGACGTTCACGATGGTGGCGTCCACGATGATCATCGCTACGCCGAGGCTGATGGCCAGCAGCCCGAACCAGCGTCCGCGCCCGTCGCCGCGCATGGCGCCCTCCCTTTAGCTAGATTTTCTAGCTACCCGAAGTGCTAGCTTTATCCCATGGAGGGGGTGCCGTCAACCGGGGAGCCCGCACCGGGTCCGCCGCCGAGCAGCGAGACCTCCCGGGCGCTGCGCGAGGTGCTGCGGATCGCCGGTGACACCCGGGCCGCGCTGGCCCGCCGCCTGGGCCTCAACTCGACCGACGCCGCCGCGATCCATCACCTGATCTCCAGCCCGGAGCCACTGGGCCCGGTCGAACTGGGCAACCGGCTCGGCATCCGGTCCGCCTCGGCGACCACGCTCGTGGACCGGCTGGTGCAGGCCGGTCACGTCGCCCGGGCCCCGCACCCGCACGACCGGCGTCGGCTCAGCCTCCAGGTGACCGAGAGCGGCGTGGGTGAGGTGCTGGAGGCGCTGCGCCCGATGCTCGTCGGCGTCGACCGGGCGGTCTCCCGGCTCACCCCCGAGCAGGCCGAGGCCACCACGGCGTTCCTGCGCGAGGTCACCGAGGTGATGCGCGAGTACGTCGCCACCGCCCCGGACGAGCCTCCGCGCGCCCGCGCCGACCGCGGCTGAGGAGATTCTCAGAAATAGTTTGGGCCCTGATGGTTCGGGAGCTAATCTGACGCTCGTGAACATGGGCCCGCTCGTCCGCTTCCCCGACGCCCTGCACCACGCGCCACTCGGCCGGCTGGTCTCCATCGCCGGCCACGTCGTCGAGCAGCACTGGGGGCGTTACCTCGCCGAACACCACGGGCTCACGTCCGCCGGCATGCGGGTCCTGATGATCCTCCTCCGATCCGGCGACGTGAGCCACCGGGAAATGGCCGAGCTGTGCTTCGTCCGGCCCGCCACGCTCACCGGCATCGTGGACACCCTCGAACGCGACGGCTTCGTCACCAGGCGCCGCGCGCCCGAGGACCGCCGCACCGTCCGGCTCGCCCTCACCGACAAGGGCGGCGAGCACGCCCGCACCATCATCGACATGATCCACAGCGACCGGCCACTGACGTCCGTCGACGCCGACCCGGACAAGCGGGCGGTCATCCGCGAGTTCCTGATCGAAATCATCACCGGCATGTCCGACGGAGACCTCCGTCGGTTGAACCGGGACAGCGAGTCCGACACCGAGCCGCCAACGGGGAGCCATCCGTGTTGATCCGCCTGCTCCGCACACATCTACGCCCGTACCGACGATGGCTGGTCGCCGTGGTGGCGTTCCAGTTCGTCGGCACCATCGCCTCGCTCTACCTGCCCAGCCTCAACGCCGACATCATCGACCGCGGCGTCGCCGTCGGCGACACCGACCAGATCCTGCGTACGGGCGGCTGGATGCTGCTGGTCAGCCTGCTCCAGATCGCCTGCTCGATCGCCGCCGTCTACTTCGGGGCGAAGACCGCGATGGGCTTCGGCCGCGACGTGCGGGGCGCCATCTTCCGGCGGGTGAACAGCTTCTCCGCCCGCGAGGTGGCCCGGTTCGGCGCGCCGTCCCTGATCACCCGCAACACCAACGACGTCCAGCAGGTGCAGATGCTGGTGCTGCTGAGCTGCACCATGCTGGTCGCCGCGCCGATCATGAGCGTCGGCGGCGTGGTGATGGCGCTGCGCGAGGACGTCGGGCTCTCCTGGCTGATGCTGGTCTGCGTACCGGTGCTCGCCGTCGCGCTGGGCCTGATCATCCGCCGGATGGTGCCGGGCTTCCGGCTCATGCAGACCCGGATCGACACCGTCAACCGGGTGATGCGCGAGCAGATCACCGGCATCCGGGTGGTCCGGGCCTTCGTCCGGGAGCCGTACGAGACCGACCGGTTCCGGGCGGCGAACACCGACCTGACCGCCACCGCGCTGCGGATCGGACGGCTCCAGGCGCTGATCTTCCCGATCGTGATGCTGGTCCTGAACGTCTCCAGCGTCGCGGTGCTCTGGTTCGGCGCGGCGCGCGTCGACTCCGGCCAGATCCAGGTCGGCGCGCTGACCGCGTTCCTGCAGTACCTGATGCAGATCCTGATGGCGGTCATGATGGCCACCTTCATGCTGATGATGGTGCCCCGGGCCGCGGTCTGCGCCGAACGCATCGAGGAGGTGCTGGACACCGACTCGTCGGTGGTGCCGGCGCCCGACCCGGTCACCGAGGTCACCGGCCACGGCGAGCTGGAACTGCGCGGCGCCGGATTCCAGTACCCGGGCGCGAGCGCGCCGGTGCTGCACGACATCTCGTTCCGCGCCGAACCGGGCCGGACCACCGCGATCATCGGCTCCACCGGCGCCGGCAAGACGACGCTGCTGACCCTGATCCCCCGGCTCGTCGACCCGACCGCCGGCGCCGTCCTGGTCGACGGCGTGGACGTCCGGGAACTCGCCCCGGAGGAGCTGTGGCGGCGGATCGGGCTGGTACCCCAGCGGCCGTACCTGTTCAGCGGCACCGTCGCCAGCAACCTGCGGTACGGCAACCCGGACGCCACCGACGCGGACCTGTGGGCCGCGCTGGAGATCGCCCAGGCGCGTGACTTCGTCGCCGAGATGGCGGGCGGACTGGACGCGCCGATCGCGCAGGGCGGCACGAACGTCTCCGGTGGCCAGCGGCAACGGCTGGCGATCGCCCGCGCGCTCGTACGCAAACCGGAGATCTATCTCTTCGACGACTCCTTCTCCGCGCTCGACCTCGGCACGGACGCCCGGCTGCGGGCCGCCCTCAAGCCGGTCACCGCGGACGCGGCGGTGGTGATCGTGGCCCAGCGGGTCTCCACGATCGTCGACGCCGACCAGATCATCGTGCTCGAGGACGGGGGTGTCGTCGGGATGGGACGACATGAGGAACTGCTGGAGAGCTGCCCCACGTACGCCGAGATCGTGGCGTCGCAGCAGACGGCGGAGGTGGCCGCGTGAGTGCGCCGGTACCGCAGCAGAAGAACGAACCGAAGCGGCTGCCTCCGGCCGGACGCCGGCCCGCCGGTGGACCGCCGCACATGAACATGGGCATGCCGGCCGAGAAGGCGATGAACTTCGGGCCGTCGGCGCGCCGCCTGCTGGGGCGGCTGCGGCCGTACCGACTCCAGCTCACCGGCGTGCTCGCGCTGGCCCTGGGCAGCGTCGGGCTCACCGTCGTCGGACCGAAGGTGCTCGGCCACGCCACCGACATCATCTTCAGCGGGGTGATCGGGCGGCAGCTCCCACCCGGCACCACCACCGAGGCGGCGGCGGAGGCGGCCCGCGCCGAGGGCAACGGCAACTTCGCCGACATGCTGGCCCGGATGGACGTCATCCCCGGCGCCGGCATCGACTTCGACGCGCTGGGCCGGGTGCTGGCGTTCGCGGTGGTGCTCTACATCGGCGCGAGCATCCTGCAGTGGGCGCAGGGCTGGGTGCTCAACGGGGTGGTGCAGCGCACCGTGCTCAAGCTGCGCGCCGACGTGGAGGACAAGCTCAACCGGCTGCCGCTGCCGTACTTCGACAAGCAGCCCCGGGGTGAGCTGCTGAGCCGGGTCACGAACGACATCGACAACGTGTCGCAGACGCTGCAGCAGACGCTCAGCCAGTTGCTCACGTCGCTGCTCACAGTCGTCGGCGTACTCGGGATGATGTTCTGGATCTCGCCGTTGCTGGCGCTGGTCGCGCTGGTCGCGGTGCCGCTGTCGGTGGTGGTCACCGGCCAGATCGCGAAGCGGTCCCAGGGCAAGTTCATCGCGCAGTGGAAGCACACCGGCGAGCTGAACGGCCAGATCGAGGAGGCGTACACCGGGCACGAGCTGGTCAAGGTCTTCGGTCGGCAGAAGGAGGTCGAGGCCGCCTTCCACGCCAAGAACGAGGAGCTGTTCCGGGCCAGCTTCGGCGCGCAGTTCGTCTCCGGCATCATCATGCCGGCGATGTTCTTCATCGGGAACCTCAGCTACGTCGCGATCGCGGTGGTCGGCGGGCTGCGGGTGGCGTCGGGCTCGATGAGCCTCGGTGACGTGCAGGCGTTCATCCAGTACTCGCGGCAGTTCACCCAGCCACTCACCCAGGTCGCCTCGATGGCCAACCTGCTGCAGTCCGGCGTGGCCTCGGCCGAGCGGGTCTTCGCGGTGCTCGACGCCGACGAGCAGAGCCCCGACCCGGCCGAGCCGGCCCGGATCGCCGACCCGCACGGGCGGGTCGAGTTCGAGCACGTCTCCTTCCGGTACGACCCGGAGAAGCCGCTCATCGACGACCTGTCCCTGGTCGCCGAGCCGGGCCACACGGTCGCCATCGTCGGTCCCACCGGCGCGGGCAAGACCACGCTGGTCAACCTGGTCATGCGGTTCTACGAGCTGGACGCCGGCCGGATCACGCTGGACGGGGTGGACATCTCCACGATGCGCCGCGACGACCTGCGCGGCCGGATCGGCATGGTGCTGCAGGACACCTGGCTGTTCGGCGGCACCATCCGGGACAACATCGCCTACGGCCGCCCGGACGCCACCGAGGAGGAGATCCTGGCCGCCGCGCGGGCCACGTTCGTGGACCGGTTCGTCCGCAGCCTGCCGGACGGCTACGACACCGTGATCGACGAGGAGGGCAGCAACGTCAGCGCCGGCGAGAAGCAGCTCATCACCATCGCCCGCGCGTTCCTGGCCGAGCCGTCGCTGCTGATCCTGGACGAGGCGACAAGCTCGGTGGACACCCGCACCGAGGTGCTGCTCCAGCGCGCCATGGCGGCGCTGCGCTCGGACCGGACGAGCTTCGTCATCGCGCACCGGCTCTCCACCATCCGCGACGCCGACCTGATCCTGATGATGGAGCAGGGCCGGATCGTGGAGCAGGGCACCCACGAGCAGCTCGTCGCCGCCGGTGGCGCGTACGCCCGGCTCTACCGGGCGCAGTTCACCGGCGCGGTGATCACCGACGAGGTTCCGGCGCCGGCACCGGCCGGCCCGCCGAACGGAATGCGTGCCGGCGCCGGCACGCCGGTCGGGAACTGACGTGGACCCGGCCACAGGTCCGACACCGGTCCCCGTCCGGGTGCCTTCCCGGCACCCGGACGGGCCGGGGTCAGACCGGGAGCAGCGTCGCCGACCGGCTCGCGACCACCGCGCCGATCAGGCCCAGCGCCTGCGCGGCGGGCATCGGGTCGAGCACCCGGCCGTCGCGCAGACGCAGCGAGAGCGACCCGTCGGCCGCCTCCCGGGGGCCGATCACCCCGGTGTACGGGATGCGCCTGCGGGCCGCGTCGCGGATGCGGGCGCCGAGCGAGCCGGCATGGTCCACCTCGGCCCGCAGCCCGGCCGCCTCGGCCCGGCGGGCCAGCCCGGCGGCCGCGTCGGCCTGCGCCGCGTCGAGCGGGAGCAGCAGCAACTGCACCGGGGCGTACCAGGCGGGGAACGCGCCCTCGTGCACCTCGATCAGGTACGCGAACAGCCGCTCCATGCTGCCGACGAGGCTGCGGTGCACCATCACCGGCCGTTTCCGGCGGCCGTCCGAGTCGGTGTACGACAGGTCGAACCGCTCCGGCTTGTCGAAGTCGAGCTGGACGGTGGAGATGGTCGACTCCCGGCCGGCCGCGTCCACTATCTGAATGTCGATCTTCGGGCCGTAGAACGCGGCCTCGCCCGGCGCCTCGACGACGTCCACCCCGTCGAGCGCCGCGCGCAGCAGGTCCTCGGCCCGCGCCCAGCTCGCGTCGTCGCCCACGTACCGCTGGCCCGGCCCGCGCAACGACAGCCGCAACCCGGCGGGACGCACGCCGAGCGCGGCGTGCGCCTCGCCGATCAGCCGCAGGACCTCGCGGACCTCGTCACCGACCTGGTCCAGCGCGCAGAAGGTGTGCGCGTCGTTGAGCGAGATGGCGCGCACCCGGGACAGCCCGCCGAGCACCCCGGAACGCTCCGCCCGGTACATGCCGCCCAGCTCGGCGATCCGCAGCGGCAGCTCCCGGTAGGAGCGGCCCCGGGCGCGGAACACCAGCGCGTGATGCGGGCACAGCGCCGGACGCAGCACGAACTCGTCGTCGGCGCTCAGCCGCATCGGCGGGAACATGTCGTCGGCGAAGTAGCCGAGGTGCCCGGACAGCTCGAACAGCTCCCGTTTGCCCAGCGGCGGCGAGTAGACGTGCCGGTAGCCGGCCCGCCGCTGGGCAAACGGGAGCTGTTCGAGCT
>NZ_JAGPXV010000279.1:0-7449 GCF_018070405.1 Micromonospora sp. D75 | reverse complement strand
CTACCCGGACAGCGCCATGCCCGGCGAGGTGGGCAACTTCGCCGTGGCGGGCCACCGGATCCGCTCCACGTTCTGGCGGCTGGACGAGCTGAAGACCGGCGACGCCATAGTGGTCGAGACCCGCACCGACTGGCTCGTCTACCGCGTGTACGAGCAGCGCATCGTCAAGCCGTCCCAGGTGGAGGTGGTCGCACCGGTGCCGGGCAAGCCGGGCCAGAAGCCCACCGAGAAGCTGCTCACGCTCACCACCTGCAACCCGAAGTTCGACAACTACCAGCGGCTGATCATCCACGCCCGGCTGGACACCGTCCAGGCCAAGTCGGCGGGCCGCCCGGCCGAACTGGAGACGTGAGCCGTGTACTCCTGGATCTGGCGGAAACTTCCCTTCGGGCTGCCCGGAAAGCTGATCGGCTCGCTGCTGCTGGCCACCGCCACCGTCGCGCTGCTCTGGTTCGTGGTGTTCCCGTGGGCCGAGCCCCTGCTGCCCTTCGACGACGTGCAGGTCACCCAGGACTCCGGCGTACCGGGTGACGGCGGGCTCACCGAGCCGACCGGGCTGCCCGGCGACGAGGAGCTGCCGTACAGCACCGAGACGAACAACGCCCCGCCCCCCACCCCGAACAGGTGACCCCGATGCGTGTCCTGGTGATCGACAACTACGACTCGTTCGTCTTCAACCTCGTGCAGTACCTCGGCCAGCTCGGGGCCGACTGCGACGTACGGCGCAACGACGAGATCGACGTCGCCGAGGTGGGCCGGGCCGGCGCCGGTGGCATCCTGCTGTCGCCCGGTCCGGGCAGCCCGGACCGGGCCGGCATCTGCCTGGACGTCATCCGCGAGTACGCCGGCAAGCTCCCGATCTTCGGCGTCTGCCTCGGTCACCAGGCGATCGGCGAGGCGTTCGGCGCCACAGTGGCGCGCGCGCCGGAACTGCTGCACGGCAAGACCTCCGAGGTACGCCACGACGGCGTGGGCGTGCTCGCCGGCCTGCCCGACCCGTTCACCGCCACCCGTTACCACTCGCTCGCCGTACTGCCCGAGACGCTGCCGGACGAGCTGGAGGTCACCGGCCGGACCGGCTCCGGCGTGGTGATGGCGATGCGGCACCGGACGCTGCCGATCGAGGGCGTGCAGTTCCACCCGGAGTCGGTGCTGACCGAGGGCGGTCACCTCATGCTGGCGAACTGGCTGGCCGCCTGCGGCTTCCCGGAAGCGCTGGAGCGTGCCCCGGAGCTGGCCGCCGAGGTCGACGCCCGCCGCCGGGCCGCCTTCGCCGCAGCCTGACCGCTCGCCCCGACGATCATGAAGTTGACGGCGTTCGACGCCCGATTTGTCGCCGTCAAGTTCATGATCGACGGGGAAGGGGCGGGCGCTGGGACGGGCGCGGCGGCGGCCCCGGGATCGGGGACGCCGCCGCGTCGTCGGTCAGGTGATGCTCAGCGTTCGGTACGGCTGGGCGCGATGGTCGGGAACGGGAAACCACTGCCGCCGCCGTTGCCGCCGCCACCGCCCGGCGTGGTCGGCGTCGTGCTGGGGCTGCCGCTCGGCGTCGGGCTGGTCGGCTCCTCGTCCTCGCGCGGCACGTCGACCTCGATGGTCACCCGCTCGCCCTTGGCCAGCTTCGTCTTGCCGGCCGGCGACTGTTTGCTGACCTTGCCCGCCTGGGACGGGTCGACCTCGTTGCCCTCCCGGACCCGGACCGTGTAGCCGGCCTCCTTGAGCTGTTGTGTCGCCTGCTCCTCGGTGTAGCCGATGACGGTCGGCACCTCGCCGACGTTGCCCTTGGAGACCTTGAGCGTCACCTTGCTGCCCTCGGCGACCGAGCTGCCCTCGGTGGGCGAGACGGAAATGACCTGACCCTCCGGCGCGCTGTCGTTGACATCCTCGCGAACGGGAACCAGCTCAAGTTCCGTCAGTCGGTCCTTCGCGGCGTTGTAGGTACTGCCCTTCAGCCCGGTGGGGACGGTCACCTGGCCCGGACCGGTGCAGACCTTGACGGTGACCTCGGTGTCCTTGTCCACCCGCTGGCCGAACGTCGGGCTCTGCTCGACCACCGAGCCCTTCTCGCAGGTGGTGTTCTGCACCGGATCGCCTGTGCCGTACCGCAGCCCGGCCTGGGTGAGCGCGGCCTTCGCGTCGTCCGCCGACCGGCCCACCAGCTGGGGCACCGACACCTTCTCGTTGCCGGCCTGGTTGAGCCAGAGCGCTGTCCCCAGCGCGATCACCGCGAGCACGCCGAGCGCGGCGAACGCCGCGATGACCCAGGACGAGCTCTTTCGCTTGCCCGGATCGCCGACCCGCGCCACCGGCTGCGGGCGGGTCTGCGGGCCCATCATCTGGGTCTGCTGCGCCTGCTGGTAGCCGCCCGCGGCGGCGCCCATCGGCATGGTCTCCTCGGCCGGCATCACCGGGGTGGCCAGCACCGGCCGGCCGGCAGCGGCGCGGAGCAGGTCCGCCCGCATCTCACCGGCGCTCTGGTAGCGGTTGAGCGGGTTCTTCGACAGCGCCTTGAGCACGATGGCGTCGACCGCCGGGTTGACGTCCGGGTTGATCGTGCTCGGCGTCGGCGGCTGCTCCCGCACGTGCTGGTACGCGACGCTGACCGGGCTGTCGCCGACGAACGGCGGGTGGCCGCAGAGCAGCTCGAACAGCACGCAGCCGGCCGCGTAGACGTCGGAGCGGGCGTCGACCGCCTCGCCGCGCGCCTGCTCGGGAGAGAGGTATTGTGCGGTGCCGATGACCGCGCTGGTCTGCGTCATCGTGGTGGCGCCGCTGGCCAGCGCGCGGGCGATGCCGAAGTCCATCACCTTGACCTGGCCGGTCTGGGTGAGCATCACGTTGCCGGGCTTGATGTCCCGGTGGATGATCCCGTGCCGGTGGCTGAACTCCAGCGCCGCGCACATGTCGGCGCAGATCTCCAGCGCCCGGCGCGGCTGGAGCCGCCCCTCGACGCCGAGGACCTCCTTGAGCGTCCTGCCGTTCACGAACTCCATCACGATGAACGGCAGGGTTTCGCCCGTCGGGCCGGTTTCCTCACCGGTGTCGTAGACGGCGACGATGGCCGGGTGGTTCAGCGAGGCGGCGTTCTGGGCCTCGCGGCGGAACCGCATCTGGAAGGTGGCATCCCGGGCCAGGTCGGCACGGAGCATCTTGATCGCGACATCCCGCCCGAGCCGGAGGTCGCGGCCGCGGTGCACCTCGGCCATGCCGCCGTAGCCCAGCAGCTCGCCGACCTGATACCTGCCACCGAGCAGGCGGGCCTGCGCTGTCATCGCGTGTCTCGTCCTTCGCTCGTCGTCGTACCGCCGTCGGCCGGCAGGAGGCGTACCTCACGACGGTACGACGTGCGGACCGGATAGTCGCCTCCGTGCGGCCGCACCGCGCCGGAGGTCACGCTCACACTCGCCGGAGCGGATGCGGTAGCACCGTATTTCCGGTACAGGAACGAAATCACGCCCGAGCAGAGGATGACCAGCACGGCCACCACGATCGCCGTCGTCCAGAGCCCGGACCGGGAGCGCCGGGGCGGAGGCGGCGCGGCCGGGCGCGCGTACGGCATGGGGTTGTGCTGGGGCACGGGCCGCTGCGGTACGGGTGCCGCGCCACGCGGCGCCACCGGCGGGCGGGGCATCGGGGCCGGGTGGGCGATCACGGCCGGGCGCTGCGTCACCGGCGGGCGGGCCGGCGAAACGGGCGGACGGGCCGGGGAGACCGGCGGACGGGGCTGCGGATGCGCGGCGGCGGCCGGTGGCTGCGGCCGGGGAGCGGTCGGCACCTGAGCGCGTGCGACGGGTGCGGCCGGTGAGGCGGGCGCGGCCGAGATGGGCCGTCCGGCGCGGGCCGCCTGGGAGAGCGCGAGCTTGGCCTGCCGGGCGATGCTCGCCAGCGCGGCGGCGCTGGGCCAGCGGGCGGAAGGGTCCTTCGCCATGGCCCGCTCCACGATGGCCCGGACCTGCGGCGGGATGTCGGCCGGAAGCGCCCGGGGCGTCTCCCGAACGTGCTTCATGGCGATTTCGAGCGGGTTGTCCCCCTCGAAGGGGCGTCGGCCCGCGAGGCACTGGTACGCGACCACGCCGAGCGCGTAGACGTCCGAGGCGGGCGTGGCCACCGCGCCGGTGGCCTGCTCGGGCGAGATGTACGAGGCGGTGCCGAGCACCGAGCCGGCGGCGGTGAGCTGGCCCACCAGCTCGGAGCGGGCGATGCCGAAGTCGGTGAGCACGAGCGTGCCGTTCGGCCGGACCAGCAGGTTGCCGGGCTTCACGTCGCGGTGCACGATGCCCTTCTCGTGCGCCGCGTGCAGCGCGTCGGCGGCCTGGGCCAGCAGCGCCATGGTCCGCGCCGGGGTCAGCCGGCCGACCCGGCTGAGCGTGGCCGAGAGCGCGTCGCCCTCGACGTACTCCATCACCAGGAACGCGATGTGCTGGTCGCTGCCGAAGTCGTAGACGTCGACCACGCCCGGGTGGTTGATGGTCGCCATGGTCCGCGCCTCGCCGCGGAACCGCTCGGCGAAGCCCGGCTCGTCCAGCAGCGCGGGGAGCAGGCTCTTGACCGCGACGGTACGGCCCAGCACCTGGTCGGTGCCGCGCCACACGTCGCCCATGCCACCGCTGGCGATCCGCTCGTCGAGGCGGTAGCGGTTGCCGAGCTTCACCCCCGGGCTCAGCACGTCAGCGCCTCCCGGAGTCCGCGATGGCCGCCGCCATGATCCGGCCGGCGATGCGGGCCGCCTCGGCGCTGCCGCCGTTGCCCGCCTGCTCCAGCTCGACGCAGACGGCGGACAGCGGCGTGCCGTCCTTGTCCAGGGCGAAGCCGATGAACCAGCCGTGGTCCGGGGTGTTCGGGCCGGACTGCGCGGTACCGGTCTTGCCGCCGACCAGGTAGCCGTCGATGGCGGCCCGGCGGCCGGTGCCCTCCTTCACCACGTTCTGCATCATGTCGCGCAGGTCGGCGGCGACCTGGCCGCTGATCGGGCGGCGCAGCTCGCGCGGCTGGGCGGGGTCGTAGACGGTGGTGCGGTCCGGCCCGAGCAACTGCTTGACCAGGTACGGACGCATCTGCTTGCCGTCCTTGTTGGCCACCGCGGCAGCGATCAGCGCGCCCTGCAGCGGCGTCATCCGCACGTTGTTCTGGCCGATCGACGACTGGGCGAGCGCGGCCGGGTCGGTGCTGCCGTCCGGGTTCTGCATGTCGCCGGTGCGGCTGGCCGCCACCGGCAGGCCACCCTCGCCGAGCTGGCCGACGGTGAGGTCGTCCTGCTCGAAGCCGAACTGCTTGGCCTTCTCCTTCACCTTGTCCGCGCCGAGCCGTACGCCGAGCTGGGCGAAGCCGGTGTTGCAGGACTCGGTGACCGCCTCGCGCAGCGTCACCTGCGACTCGGGGCAGATCGACGGCGCGGCGTTGCGGATCGGCTGCCCGGCGCCGGGCGCGGTGTAGCTGGAGCCGGCGGGGATGCGGGTCTGCTGGCCGACGCCGTTCTCCAGCGCGGCAGCCGCCATGATGATCTTGAAGGTGGAGCCGGGCGGCAGCGTCTCGGACAGCGCCCGGTTCGCCAGCGGCCGATCCTTGTCCTTCTCCAGCGTGTTGTACGCCCGGTCCGCCTCGGTGCTGTTGTGGCTGGCCAGCGGGTTCGGGTCGAAGCTCGGCATGGAGACCAGCGCCTGCACCGCGCCGGTACGCGGGTCGATCGCGATCGCCGCGCCCTTCGTCGCGCCCACCTGGTTGTCGTTCAGCTGCTTGTACGCCGTCTCCTGGGCCCGCTTCGACAGCGTCAGCACCACGTTCCCGCCACCGGTCTCGTCACCGGTGAACATGTCCTTGATCCGGTTGGCGATCAGCGCGTCGCTGGTGCCGGCGAGGAAGTCGTTCTCCACCCGCTCGATACCGCTCGCGCTGCCGTTGACCGGCTTCCAGCCGAGCACGTGCGCGTACATCTCGCCGCCCGGGTAGGTGCGCTGGTACTTCAGCTCACCGCCGGTCTCCTTGCTGAGCGCGTACGCGGTGCCGCCGACCTCGATGTTGCCGCGCTTGCGGTCGTACTCGGCGACCTGGACCCGGCCGTTGTAGTCGCTGTTGCGGTATTCGTCGGCCTTGTAGGCCTGGATCCAGTTCAGGTTCGCGAAGAGGAGCCCGAACAGGACCATCACGACCACGCCGACGCGGCGCAGGGGGGCGTTCACGGTCGGATCACCTCCGTCGGGGCGCCGTGCAACTGCTCGGGCGGACCACCGGACGGCCGGGCCGCCGGGCCGCCACCACCGGTCACCGGTCGGCGGGCACCGTCGGAGACGCGCAGCAGCACCGCGATCAGCAGCCAGTTCGCCATCAGCGAGGAGCCACCGGCGGACAGGAACGGGGTGGTCTGGCCGGTCAGCGGGATGAGCTTGCTGATGCCGCCGACGATGACGAAGACCTGCAGGCCCAGCGTGAACGCCAGGCCACCGGCGAGCAGCTTGCCGAACGAGTCCCGCACCGCCAGCGCGGCGCGCAGGCCCCGCTCCACGATCAGCAGGTAGATCACCAGCAGCGCGGAGAGACCGAACAGGCCGATCTCCTCACCGATGCCGGCGAAGATGAAGTCGGTCTGCACCTCGGGCAGCAGCGTCGGCTGACCGCCACCCGGACCCGCCCCGAACAGACCGCCGGTACCGAGCGTGAGCAGGCCCTGCACCAACTGGTAACCCCGGTCGTACGGCTCGGCGAACGGGTCGAGCCAGATCTGCGCCCGGTCGTAGAAGTTCGCGAACGGGCCGCCCACGGTGCTGCCCAGCACGTACGCCAGATAGGCGCCGCCGAAGAACAGGATCAGACCGATGAGCAGCCAGCTGACCCGCTCGGTGGCGATGTAGAGCGTCACCACGAACATGCCGAAGTAGAGCAGCGAGGTGCCCAGGTCCTTCTCGAAGATCAGGACCAGGAGGCTGACCAGCCACACCACCAGCACCGGGCCGAGGTCGCGCCCGCGCGGGAAGTCGATGCCGAGCACCCGCCGGCTGGCGAGCGAGAGCACCTCACGCTTGCGCACCAGGTAGTAGGCGAAGAACGTGAGCAGGGCCAGCTTGGCGAACTCGCCCGGCTGGATGGAGAACCCGCCGAACTTGATCCACAGCTTGGCGCCGTTGATCTCGGAGAAGCGGCTGGGCAGCACCGCCGGGATCATCACCAGCACGATGCCGGCCAGGCCCAGCGTGTACGCGTACCGGGACAGCGACCGGTGGTCGCGCAGGATCGCCAGCAGCCCGGCGGCCAGCACCACGGCGGCCAGCGTCCAGGCGAGCTGCCGGCCACCGGTGCCGGCGAAGATGGCCAGGTCCTCCCGCTCCGCGGGCGCGGCCTTGGCCAGGTCGTACCGGCGCAGGAAGCCCACGCCGATGCCGTTGAGCAGGGCCACCGCCGGCAGCAGCGCCGGATCGGCGTACGGCGCCAGCCAGCGGATCACCAGGTGCAGGCCGA
>NZ_JAGPXV010000278.1:0-7462 GCF_018070405.1 Micromonospora sp. D75 | reverse complement strand
TCGGCTTGAGGATGCTGGCGGCGTCGATCGCGCCCTCGGCCGCGCCCGCACCGACGAGCGTGTGGATCTCGTCGATGAACAGGATGATGTCACCGCGGGTGCGGATCTCCTTGAGCACCTTCTTCAGACGCTCCTCGAAGTCACCCCGATACCGGGAACCGGCCACCAGGGCACCGAGGTCGAGCGTGTAGAGCTGCTTGTCCTTCAGCGTCTCCGGCACCTCACCCTTGATGATCTTCTGCGACAGCCCTTCGACGACGGCGGTCTTGCCGACGCCGGGCTCACCGATCAGCACCGGGTTGTTCTTCGTACGGCGGGACAGCACCTGCATGACCCGCTCGATCTCCTTCTCCCGCCCGATCACCGGGTCGAGCTTGCCCTCCCGGGCAGCCTGGGTCAGGTTGCGGCCGAACTGGTCCAACACCAGGCTGGTCGACGGCGCGGCCTCACCCGGCGCCGCACCGGCGGCGGCCGGCTCCTTGCCCTGGTAGCCGGAGAGCAGCTGGATGACCTGCTGGCGGACCCGGTTCAGGTCGGCGCCCAGCTTCACCAGGACCTGGGCGGCGACGCCCTCGCCCTCGCGGATCAGGCCGAGCAGGATGTGCTCGGTGCCGATGTAGTTGTGGCCGAGCTGCAGCGCCTCGCGCAGCGACAGCTCCAGCACCTTCTTGGCCCGCGGCGTGAACGGGATGTGCCCGCTCGGCGCCTGCTGGCCCTGGCCGATGATCTCCTCGACCTGCTGACGCACGCCCTCCAGGGAGATGCCGAGGCTCTCCAGGGCCTTTGCCGCGACACCCTCACCCTCGTGGATCAGGCCCAGCAGGATGTGTTCCGTACCGATGTAGTTGTGGTTGAGCATCCGGGCCTCTTCCTGGGCCAGGACGACAACCCGTCGCGCTCGGTCGGTGAACCGCTCGAACATGCCCTCGTGCTCCTCACGTGCCGTGCGCCTTGATGGTCAGATCTCGGCGGGGCCGGTGCGCGGACGTCCGGGACGGGCGTCCGTGCCTCCTTACTCTATCGCCGCGGACCGTCTCCGCTGAGGTCGTGTGGCCCCGCGAATGCTCGTTCCAACGTCGTTTCAGACAACCGTCCACGCTCAGGAGGTGTTCCGGGACCCCTGCCTGTACGCGCAGAGCGAAATTCGACCGGCGGCAGAGGGCCGGCCGAGCAGACCTGGGCGGCGTCACACACCCGCCGCGCTTGTCCACAACCTGTGGACGGAATCTCCACCGCCTGTGGACAACTTCCCCGGGGGGAGATTTCTTCCCACCCCACCCGCCTCGCGGCCAGGCGGATCGGACATCCGCCACTCGGCGGGACGCCGGCCGCGAGCGTGACAACGGGGGCGGAAACGGCGACGCCGGGCCGGAGTCGCACTCCGGCCCGGCGTCGCGTCGCCCGTGACGAAGGTGGGGTCAGTGCCCCGCCTTCGCGTGGTACTCGTCCACGATCTCCTGCGGGATCCGGCCCCGGTCGGAGATGTCCTTGCCGGCCTTCTTGGCCCACTCGCGGATGGCCCGGTTCTGCTCGCGGTCGGCGGTCGCGCCGCCCCGGCCCCGAGCGGCCCGGCCACCCACGACCACACCCCCGCGACCGACCTTCGTTCCGTTCGCGATGTACGGCGCGAATACGTCACGCAATTTCTCCGCGTTGGATGCGGAGAGGTCGATCTCGTACTGCACGCCGTCGAGCGCGAACTTGACGGTCTCGTCAGCGTCCCCGCCGTCCAGGTCATCGACCAGCTTGTGAATGATCTGCTTGGCCACGTCCCACATTCCTTTCGAGCAGGGTGCTGCTCCTGCAATACTCGCAAGAGCACAATAACCCGTCCGGCGCTTGTTCCGTCAATAGGACGGGGTAACGAGCCGGAGAAGCTTTGCGGGAGCGCCTACTCCGGCCGGACCAACGGGAACAGGATCGTTTCCCGAATTCCCAGCCCGGTCAGCGCCATCAGCAGGCGGTCGATTCCCATTCCCATGCCACCGGACGGCGGCATTCCATACTCCATCGCTCGGAGAAAATCCTCGTCCAGCCGCATCGCCTCGTCGTCGCCGCGCGCCGCGAGCTGCGCCTGGGCGACCAGCCGATCCCGCTGCACGACCGGGTCGACCAGCTCCGAGTACGCGGTACCCAGCTCGAATCCCAGCACGTACAGGTCCCACTTCTCGGCCAGGCCCGGCTCACTGCGGTGGGCCCGGGTCAGCGGGCTGGTCTCCTCCGGGTAGTCGCGGACGAACGTGGGCGCCTGAAGCGACGGCACCACGAGTTCCTCGAACAACTCCTCGGCCAGCTTGCCCGGTCCCCACTTCGGGTCTACGGAGAGACCGACCTTGTCCGCGTACTCGACCAGCCGTGCCCTTTCGGTGCGGACGGTGACCTCCTCACCGAGCGCTTCGGAAAGGACACCGAACAGTGTCACCGAGCGCCACTCGCCGCCCAGATCGAACTCACGCCCGTCGGCGTGGGTCACCACGGTCGATCCGGCGACCGCGATCGCGGCCTGCTGTACGAGATTTCGGGTCAGCTCGGCCATCGTGTCGTAGTCGCCGTACGCCTGGTACGCCTCCAGCATCGCGAACTCCGGCGAGTGCGAAGAGTCGATGCCCTCATTACGGAAGTTACGGTTGATCTCGAAGACGCGGTCGACGCCACCGACCACCGCGCGCTTGAGAAACAGTTCCGGCGCGATTCGCAGATACAGATCCGTGTCGAGCGCATTGCTGTGGGTCACGAATGGGCGGGCCGCCGCGCCACCGTGCAGCAGTTGCAGCATCGGGGTCTCGACCTCGATGAAGTCCTGCCCGTGCAGCGTGTCCCGCAGGCTGCGGACGGCGGTGGCCCGGGTGCGGACCATCTGCCGGGCCTGCGGGCGGACCACCAGGTCCACGTAGCGCTGGCGGACCCGGGACTCCTCGCTCAGCGGCTTGTGCGCCACCGGCAGCGGGCGCAGCGCCTTGGCGGTGACCGCCCATTCCTCGGCCAGCACGGACAGCTCGCCGCGCCGGCTGGTGATCACCTCGCCGGTCACGCCGACGTGGTCGCCGAGGTCGACCAGGCGCTTCCAGTCCGCCAGCCGCTCCGGCCCGACCCGGTCCAGCGAGAGCATCGCCTGGAGTTCGGTGCCGTCACCGTCGCGAAGGGTCGCGAAGCAGAGCTTGCCGGTGTTGCGAATGAAGATCACCCGGCCGGTGACCGAGGCGCGGTCGCCGGTGGCGGTGTCGGTGGGCAGGTCGGCGTAGCGCTCGCGCAGCTGCGCGAGCGTCGTGGTGCGCGGGAAGCCCACCGGGTACGGCTCGGTGCCCTCGGCGAGCATCCGGTCCCGCTTCTCCCGGCGGACCTTCATCTGCTCGGGAAGGTCGTCGGCGGGGTCTGCTGGCAGGGCGTTCTGCTCGGTCACGGCACGCTTCCTCAGGCCTTGGGAACATCGGCGGGGTCAGCACATGAGCGTACTCAAGCGGCCTGGCGGCCGTTACGGGATAACCTGCCCGTCATGACCGACCCCACTGCGGCGCTCTCGTTCGGCGCCGCCGCGGCCGAGTACGACCGGTTCCGTCCCCGTTATCCCCGGGCCGCGTTGCGCTGGGCACTGGACGGGCTGCACGACGCCCGGGTGGTCGACCTCGGCGCGGGCACCGGCATCCTCACCCGGGGACTGCTGGCGCTCACCGCGGACGGGACGGTGGCTCAAGTCGTACCCGTGGAACCGGATCCGGGGATGCGGGCGCAACTGGCCGCCGCCACGCCGGGCACGACGGCGCTCGCGGGCAGCGCCGAGGCCGTGCCGCTGCCGGACGGGTCGGCGGACGCGGTGCTGGCCGGGCAGGCCTACCACTGGTTCGACAGGGAGCGGGCGCACGCCGAGGCCGCGCGCGTCCTGCGCCCGAGCGGCACGTTCGCGCCGGTCTGGAACATCCGGGACGAGCGGGTCGGGTGGGTGGCGGAGCTGACCCGGATCGCGCACCTCGGGGACAACGCGGGCGACGTGACGCAGCGGTACGCGGACTTCGGCGCCGCCTTCACCGCTGTCGAGATCGGCGAGTTCGCCCACGCGACCACGCTCACGCCGGACGAGGTGGTGAGCATGCTGCACACCCGCTCGTTCTGGCTGACCGCCGACGCGGACGAGCGGCGACGGGTGGACGCGGAGCTGGCGGAGCTGTTCGCCACCCACCCCGACCTGGCCGGCCGGGAGACGGTCGAGCTGCCCTACCGCACGATGGTGCTCCGGGCCCGGCGGCGCTAAAAAGGGGCCCCTCCTCTACCGGAGGCGTTAACAGGGGGCCCTTCCTTGCACCTCAGGTGTTGCGGTCGTAGACCATCCGCAGGCCGATCAGCGTGATCATCGGCTCGTGGTGGGTGATGGTGTGGCACTCGCCGAGCACCAGCGACGCCAGGCCGCCGGTGGCGATGACCGCCTTGACCCCGCCCAGTTCCTCGGACATCCGCTCGACGATGCGGTCCACCTGACCGGCGAAGCCGAAGTAGAGCCCGGCCTGGAGACACTCGACCGTGTTCTTGCCGATCACCGAACGCGGGCGGGTCGCCTCCACCTTGCGCAGCTGCGCCGCGCGGGCGGCCAGCGCGTCGAAGGAGATCTCGATGCCCGGCGCGAACGCCCCGCCGAGGAACTCACCCCGGCTGCTGATCACGTCGAAGTTGGTGGTGGTGCCGAAGTCCACCACGATCGACGGCCCGCCGTAGAGCGTGTACGCGGCAAGCGTGTTCACCACGCGGTCCGCGCCCACCTCCTTCGGGTTGTCGATGGCGAGCTGGACGCCGGTGCGGACGCCGGGCTCGACGATCACGCTGGGCAGGTCGGCGTAGTACCTGTCGAGCATGGTGCGCAACGAGCGCAGCGCGGCCGGCACTGTCGAGCAGGCGGCCACCCCGGTGATCTCCACAGCGTCACCGGCGAGCAGCCCGCGGAACATCAGCCCCAGTTCGTCCGCGGTGGAGCGGGCGTCGGTCTTGATGCGCCACGAGTGCACCAGCTTGTCGCCGTCGAAGGTCGCCAGCACGGTGTTCGTGTTTCCGATGTCGATGCAGAGCAGCACAGCGGCAGCCTAGACGTCGCGCAGGTCGAGGGCGATGTCCAGGATCGGCGAGGAGTGGGTGAGCGCGCCGACGGAGAGGAAGTCGACGCCGGTCGCGCCGTACTCGGCGGCCATCGGCAGCGTCAGCCCGCCGGTGGCCTCCAGCTCCGCCCGGTCGCCCACCGACGCCACCACCTCGCGCAGCTGTGCCGGGGTCATGTTGTCCAGCAGCAGGAACTTCGCGCCCGCCTCGACCGCCTCCACCGCCTCGGCCGGCGTGTCCACCTCGACCTGCACCGGGACGTCGGGGAACGCCTCCCGGACCCGGCGGAACGCGGCGCTGATCCCGCCCGCGGCGACCTTGTGGTTGTCCTTGATCATGGCGACGTCGTACAGGCCCATCCGCTTGTTGGTGCCGCCGCCGGCCCGGACCGCGTACTTCTCCAGCGCCCGCAGGCCCGGCGTGGTCTTGCGGGTGTCCAGCACCGTCGCCTTCGTACCGGCCAGCTCGTCGGCCCAGGCCCGGGTGTGCGTCGCCACGCCGGACATGCGGGACAGCAGGTTCAGCGCCGTCCGCTCGGCGGTCAGCAGCAGCCGGGTCGGGCCGGTCACAGTGGCCAGCACGTCGCCGCGCGCCACCCGCTGCCCGTCGTGGGCCACCACCGACACCTCGACCGTACGCCCGGCGCCGGTCACGTCGGCGACCAGCTCGAACACGGCGGCGGCCACCGGCAGCCCGGCCACCACGCCGTCGGCGCGCGCCACCAGATCGGCCGTGTCCTGCTGCTCGTCCGGGATGGTGGCCACGCTCGTCACGTCGAGGAAGTCGGGCCCGAGGTCCTCGTGCAGCGTGTCCAGGATGATCCGCCGGACCCGCTCCGGGTCCAGGCCACCGTCGCGCAGCGCCTGCTCCGTCGACTCCCTCATGAGTGCTTCTCCTCCCAGCGCTCGGCCACCCGGCCGTCCGTACCCACCTCGGCCACCAGGTGGCCCAGCCACCGCTCGTCGGCCGTCGGGAAGTCCTCCCGCCAGTGACAGCCCCGCGTCTCCTGCCGGGCGTACGCGGCCGCGACCAGCGTCGACGCCACGGTGAGCAGGTTCGTCGCCTCCCAGTCGGCGGTACGCGGCACGCCCCGCCCCGCGCCCAGCCCGGTGAGCGCGGCGGCGGTGGCCTCCAGCGTCCGCGCCGACCGGAGCACGCCCGCGCCCCGCGTCATCGCCCGTTGCAGTTCCGCCGTGCCGGACGCCGGCACCAGCGCGCCCGGGCCGCCAATCCAGGCGCCGGTCTCCGCCGGGCGGGCCTGCTCGGGCAGCCCGGCGGCGATGTCCTCGGCGATCCGGCGGGAGAAGACCAGCCCTTCCAGCAGCGAGTTGCTGGCCAGCCGGTTCGCGCCGTGCACGCCGGTGCAGGCGACCTCGCCGCAGGCGTACAGGCCGGGGATTGAGGTACGGCCGCGCAGGTCGGTCCGGACGCCGCCGGAGGCGTAGTGGGCGGCCGGCGCGACCGGGATCAGGTCGGTCGCCGGGTCCACGCCGATGGCCAGGCACGACGCGACGATGGTGGGGAACCGCCGGGCCAGGAAGTCACCGCCGAGGTGCCGGGCGTCCAGGAACACGTGGTCCGCGCCGGACGCGAGCAGCACCCGGTGGATGCCCTTGGCGACCACGTCCCGGGGCGCCAGCTCGGCCAGTTCGTGCTGGCCGACCATGAACCGCTTGCCGTCGCCGTCGACCAGGTGCGCGCCCTCGCCGCGCAGCGCCTCGGAGACCAGCGGCTGCTGGGCCAGCCCCGCGCCCGGCCCGCCGGGCGGCACGATCAGCGCGGTCGGGTGGAACTGCACGAACTCCACGTCGGTGACGGCCGCGCCGGCGCGCAGCGCCAGTGCCACCCCGTCGCCGGTGGACACCGCCGGGTTGGTGGTGGCGGCGAAGATCTGCCCCATCCCGCCGGTGGCCAGCACGACCGCGCGGCCGAGAATCGCGCCGACGCCGTCCTCGCTGCCCTCGCCGAGCACGTGCAGCGTGATCCCGCAGGCCGGACCGAGCCCGCCCGGCCCGTCGCCGGGGGCGCGCAGCAGGTCCAGCACCAGCGCGTGCTCGACCAGCCGGATCCACGGGTCGCGGCGTACCGCGTCGTGCAGCGCCCGCTGCACCTCCGCGCCGGTGGCGTCACCGCCGGCGTGCACGATCCGGTCGGCGCGGTGGCCGCCCTCCCGGGTCAGCATCAGCGACCCGTCCGCGTTGCGGTCGAACTCCGCCCCGATCCGCATCAGCTCGCGCAGCCGGGTCGGGCCCTCGGCCACGAGCGCGCGGACCGCCGCCGGGTCGCAGAGGCCGACGCCGGCCACCTCGGTGTCGTACGCGTGCGCGTCCGGCGTGTCCGCCGGGTCCAGTACGGCGGCGATGCCGCCCTGCGCCCAGCGCGT
>NZ_JAGPXV010000277.1:0-7464 GCF_018070405.1 Micromonospora sp. D75 | reverse complement strand
GTCGAAGTGGACCCGCTCCAGCACCTTGTCCACGAGCTTCAGCACGGCCTTGGCGATCAGCCAGCCGGCGATCAGGATCGCGACGAACGCGACCGCCTTGGGCAGGAACAGCATCACCGAACGGAACGCGTCGCCCACCGCGTCCCCGAAGTTGTCTCTCATCGAAGGGCCTCCACGTACGTGGTCCAGGTTTGTTCGGGTGGGGCTACCCGGACCCGCGCGCGGGGAAACGCGGTCAGCCGCCGGGACAGCGGTATCTGACGCGGGTGCCGGCCGGCATCGGCGCCGGTTCGATGATGGTGACGGTGGCCGTGCCGACTGTCGTGCCCACTCCGGAGAACGTCCACTCCAGGGTGAGGGTCGCGGTGTGCTGCCCGCTGCCGACCCGCTCGGTGAGCACCGCGCCGGGCGGGCCGTCCGAGCGGAACCACTGGTAGCGGATCGTTCCGGCGCGCCCGTTGGTCCGTACCGTGGCCACCACGTCCACCGTCACGTCGCACGCGACACCGGCCGGCCGGTTCGCCGCCACCGACACCTGCTCGACCTCCATCGGGCGCAGCCGCTGCCACAGGTAGAGGCCGACAGTGAGCAGCAGCGCGGCGGTGAGCAGCGTGGACAGCACCGAGACGACACGCCGCCAGACCGGTCGCGGCCGGATCGGGGGCGCGGTCGGCCAGGGCGGCGCGGGCGGCGGCGTCACCGGCACGCCCGGCCCGAAGCGCAACTCGCCGCCGGGCGCGGGCGCCGGGACGCCGCTGGGCGCCCGCGCGCCCACGGTCCGATCCGGGTACGCCCCGGCGCCCGTCGCCGCCGGCGGCCCGCCGGCCTGGTGCCCATGCGGTACCCCGGTGGGCTGCCACGAGACGGTCGGCTCCACGCCCGGGCCCCTGGCCGGCGGCGCCGGCCGCGGACGCACTGTCGCCTGCCCGGTCACGGTGCCCGGGGCCGGAATCGGAGCCGTTGCCGGAGCCGGAGCCGGACTCAGGTGGACGGTCGGCTCGGCATCTGGCGAGCGGTCCACCTCCGGCCGGGCGAGTGGCACAGTGGGCTCCGCGCCGTCCACGGACAGCGGCACCGTCGGCTCGCCGTTCACCGCAGACAGAGAAACGGTCGGCTCCGCCTCGGCGGCGGCGCGGGGCGCGACGAGGTGGACTGTCGGCTCGGCGGCATCGGCGTCCCCGGGCGGGGTCACCGGCAGGGCGCGGGTCGGCAGCGCCTCGGTGGGCTCGTCGGGCCGGGTCACGCCGGACGTCCCCGGAACGGGATGCGGTGCTGGGCAGCGGGCACTGTCGTACTCCTAGCCGGGGGTGCAGTCGTGGTAGAGCGTCACGTACACCGGTGACGCCGAGGTGGTCGTGTTGCCGGCGGCGTCGGCGGCGGTGACCCGGATCGGGATGCGGGCACTGCGCTAGGCCGAGGACAGCGGGCCGAGCGTGCCGGTGAACACGCCGCGGCCGGCGGCGGCCATCCGGACCGTTCCGGTGGCGCCGTCGAGGGTGTAGCCGAAGGTGACGGTCAGCGCGGCCGGGGAGCTGCGGTCGTCGGTGACGGTGGCGGTGACGGTGCTGCTCTTCGCGCCGTAGGGGCAGCCCTTCGGGTCCAGCTCGCCGGGGTCGGCGCGTACCCCGTCCACGACCGGCGCGGTCACGTCCGGCGGTGGCGGGGTGGTGCTGCGCGACGCGCTGGGGGTGGGCGTGCCGGCGCGGGTCGGCGACCCGGTCCGGTCCGGGGTGGCGGACGGCGCGGGCGGCGGTGACGCGGTGGGCGGGGTGGGTGTCGGCGACGGGCTCGGCGACCCGGCGGCGGTCGGGTCCGGTGTGGGCGCGGTCGTGGTGGCCGGGGCGGCGCTCGCCGGGCCGGTGGGGGCGGCGGCGTCGGTGCCGTCGTTGGCGGCGTAGCTGTAGCCGGCGCCGCCGGCCACGACGGCGGCGGCCAGGGCTCCGGCGGCCAGCGCGGTACGGGTGCGGCCCTTGCGGAACAGTCCGCGCCGGCCGGAGCGCGCGCCGAGCGCCGTGTCCGCCACCTCGGTGTAGGCGACGGCGGTGGCCCCCTCGGCCCGCTCGGGGAACGGCCACAGCGCGGCCAGCAGCGCCGCCCGGCGGCCCAGCTCCCGCAGCCCGCGTTCCTCCCACTGCGGGCCGTAGCCGGCGCCGGCCACCTGTTCCAGCAGGCCGAGGAACGCCTCGGCGGACTCGGGCCGCTCGTCGGGGCGCTTGGCCATGCCGTGGCGCAGCAGCTCGTGCACCGGCGGGGGCGCCGCCTCGGCGGGGATCGGCGCCAAGGCGTGCTGGTCGCGCAGCGAGAGCAGGTCCGGTCCCTGGTACGGGGGCCGGCCGGTGAGGCATTCGAAGAACGTGGCGGTGGCGGCGTAGACGTCGCACGTCGGGGCGGCGGGGGCGCCGGTCCACTGCTCGGGGGCCATGTAGCGGGGCGTGCCGGAGACAGTCGTGTCGGAGCCCTGGCCGACCGGCATGGCGATGCCGAAGTCGGCGAGTTTGCTCAGCCCGGCGCCGGTGACGAGCACGTTCTCCGGTTTGTAGTCGCGGTGCACGACACCGCGGGCGTGGGCGGCGGCCAGGCCGGCGAGTGAGCCCTTGAGGACGCAGAGCGCGGCCTCGGGCGTGGTCGGGCCGTGCGCGCGCAGCATCTGGCGCAGCGACACGCCGTCGACCAGTTCCATCACGATGGCCGCGCCGTGCGGGCTCTCCACGTACTCGTAGAGGCGGCTGACGTGCGGGTCGTCGATCTCGCCGAGCAGCCGGGCCTCGGCGCGGAATGCGGTCCGGAACGACGAGTCCTCGCCCAGGTCGCGGACCAGGTACTTGATGGCGACCGGGGTGCCGGTCCGGTCGTGGGTGGCGAGCACGACGCTGCCGGACGCGCCGGCGCCGAGCCGGCGGACCGGCGTGTAGCCGGACAGTTCCCAGCCGCTCATGCGACAGACTCCACCGCGTCCCACGGGCGGGTGTCGGATGCCGCCTCGCTGGTCATTCTCACCGGGCCGGGGCGGCCGGCCATCGGCGCAACGGCTGCTTCCGGCCGCCGGTCGGCGGCCGGGCGCCCGCGCGGCACGGCGCGGCGCGGTAGGTGGTCGGTTTCGGACACACCGCCACGAGTACCAGATCCCGGCAACCACCCTCACCTCGTTGATCATGAGGTTGGCGTGGACAAAAGGGACCGACATCGCCGTCAACTTCATGATCGACGGAACAGGCGGAGGGTGGCGGTCAGAAGCGGCGGGGTGGGGGGATGCCTGCGGGCGGAGGGGTGCGGAGCAGCCAGATCGGGTTGCTGGCGCCCACGATCTCGCCCTCGCGGTCGCGTACCTGGGTGCGCACGTACGTGCCGACGCCGACGCGCACCGGCTGGTCGTGCCAGCCCGCCCGCAACTGCCGCCACGGAACCCGCCCGACCCGGACCGCCGGAGTCGGGTCCGCGACACCGGCCCGGTCGACGTCGCCGGTGACCACCTCCAGCGTGGCCCCGGCGGGCAGGTCGGTGGCGCGCAGCCGCACCGTGACGGGGTCCTCGGCGAGCACGGCGAGCGCGCCCATGCCGCTGCGGCCACCGAGTTCCAGGTCCAGCGCGCCCCGGTAACCGGCCAGGTCGGCGAACCACGCCTGCCCGGCGCGCAGCGCCGCTACCAGGTCGTCACGGCCGGTCGAGGCCGCCCAGACGGAGGTGACGTTCCGGTCCCGGCCGGCCCGCCAGTCGGTGCCGTCGTGGTCGTCGGTGACCCCCACGGCGGTCAGCGGGATCGCGTTGCGGGCCGCCACGTCGTACGCCCAGAGGTAGTCCTCGACCGGCCGGCGCCCGATCTCGATCAGGTCGACGCCGAGCGCGTTGCGGCTGACCAGCAGCCGGGCCAGTGACTCGCGGCGTTCGGTGTCCAGCGGATGGTTCCAGCACACCACCCCGCCGTGCGAGTGCAGGAACCGCACCATCTTCTCGGTGGCCTCGACATCGTTGTCCCGGTACGGCGGGGACGGGAAGCTCGGCAGCGTGCCGTCGCCTCCGAACCAGTTGAGGTGCCGCACCATCGACACCTCGTACGCGCGGTGGTGGGTCACGCCCGGGTACGCCCCGTCGTAGCCGCGCAGCACCTCGGCGCGCATCTCCTCACCGGCCTGCCCGGCCCGGCGGGCGCGGTCGAAGACGAGCCGGTCCACCAGGTACGCGCCGCGCGCGCCTTCTGCCACCGTGACGCCGAGGCGCAGCCCGCGCAGCGAGTTGTCGCCCGCCACCAGGTCGGGCCAGAGCCGCCGCACGTCGGCGAGCAGCTCGAACGTGTGCCGCTGCCAGGCGCCGGCCGGGGCGGGCCGCTCCACGGTGCCGAAACGGCCGTCGACGGAGTGCCGGACCGTGTCGACGCCGCCGAGGCGGTAGCGCAGCACGAGCTGCCCGGCGGGGCGGCCGGTTCCGGCGGGGTGGTGCGACAGCGCGATCTCGACGGTGAGCGTGGCGTCCCGGCCGGCGGCTTCGGGGCGTACGTCGAGGTGCAGCGTGGTGTCGGAGATGTTGGAGGTGTGCGTCCAGTTCCACGCCTTGCCCGCGTACCAGTGGGCGCCGGTCCCGGCGGCGACCAGGCGCAGCGCGCGGCCGGGACCGTCAGGGGCGTCGGGGACGTCCACGAAGTCGGCGGCCGACGCGGTGAGCCGCCCCTCGGTGGCCGGCTGCCACGTCCAGGCCAGCCCGCCCTCGCGTTCCTCCGGGCCGTCGAAGTGGACGACCCGGCGGTGGTCGTGGGCGGCGACCCGGAAGTCGTGGTCGGTCCACCAGAGCACGTCGACGGCGTTGCGGCGGGCCTGGTCGAGGTGGGCGGCGTAGCTGGCCACGCCCTCGCTGAACGAGGCGTGCAGGTGCATCGCCATGCTGATCGGCCGCCGTCCGCGCGGCGCGGGCGGCGGTGGCCGGTCGTTCGTGGCGGCCAGCCCGACCGGCACGCCGATCCCGGCCACCGCGAGTCCGCCCGCCGCGACGAGCACGCTGCGCCGGTCCAGCCGTGCGCGACCTGCCATGCCCCTCCCCCATCCGCCGGGGCCAGCGTACGGGCGGACGGTCAGCGTGGGGGCGCCGCCACCCGGCCGGCCAGCGGCCGCCCGGTCAGACGGCGGATCGTCAGGTACGCCTCGCAGCCGAGGCAGAGCCCGAACGCGGCGTTGAGAAAGGCGGCGGCGAGCGCCGCGCCGGTGGCGGCCAGGCCGAGGGCGGGCATCCCGGCGAGCCAGCCGGCCGCGCCGACGACGCTGAAGACCAGGCCGACGAGCTGGGCGAAGCGCACCGGCGCGACCGGCTCCAGCTCCGCCGGCGGGTCCAGCCGGGGCGCCACCAGGGCGCGGAACAGCAGGCCGTACGGCCCGAGGCGCGGGTTGAGCGCGGTGAGCGCGAACACGACGGCCTGGGCGAGCAGGAGCAGCCCGGAGCCGGTGACGAGGACGACGGCGAGGACGACTGTGGTGAGGACGGCGGCGAAGCGCGGTCCCCGGGGGTCGAGCAGCATGGGGTGGGTCCGTTCGTGCGGGGGCGGTCGGTCAGGCGGAACGGACCGGCGCACAGAGGCTCGCGGCGAGCCGCCCGTGGTCCACCACCCGGCGGCGGGTCAGCCGTACGCCGGTCATCGGGCCGCCCCGGCGGTGAGCGCGGCGATCAGCTCGTCGCGGTCGGGCACGCCCGCGGCCCGGCGCACGACGCGGCCGGCGCCGTCCACCACCAGCACGGTCGGGGTACGCCACACGTCCAGTTCCCGGGCCGCGTCGAGGTGCTCGTCCACGCCGACCTCCAGCACCGTGACCCCGTCGAGGCGGGCGGCGACGTCGGCGAGGACCCGGCGGGCGGCCCGGCAGGGCGCGCAGACCGGGGCGGAGAACTGCACCAGCGTGCGCTCGCCGGGGCGTACCCCGAGGGCGGTGAGGGTGGCCCGGTGCGGCGCGGCGGCGTCCGATGGGCGCTTCCGGACGGCGCGCAGCCGCCCGTCGTGGCGGCGGCGCCACCAGCCGAACGCGGTGGCGGCCGCGAGCACCGCGACGAGCACGAGAATCCCGGCCGGGCTGGGCGACTGCACGGGTCCAGGCTGCCACGGCCGATCACGACGCGACATGGTCCATCCCGGTCAGCGGACGTGAGATCGCCTACTCCGGCGGTAGGAGCGGCCCGGCGAACGTCGCTTTTGTCCTCTGGCGCGCCGCGCCGCCTTGGCAATATTCTCCACCTCGCGCGCAGCCGTTGGAGTTCCTTTACATCACCCGGCCCCGGCCGGGCCATCGAGGAGGCGGAATGCACTTCGACCACCCCGAGCTGGACCGCCGTACGCTGCTGCGGGCCGGTCTCGGCGCCGCCGCGGTCGCGGTCGTCGGGAGCGAGCTCGTCCGGCCGGCCGCCGCGCACGCCGCGCCGGGCGCGGACCTCGACTGGATCATCAGTTGCGACGAGTGGGCCGCCCGCCCGCCGGCCGATCCGCTGTCGGTGAGCGCGACCCCCACCAACAAGATCATCGTGCACCACATGGCGTTCCCGAACGTCACGGACTACTCCGAGGAGCACGCCAAGCAGCTCGCCCGCGACTGCCAGGACCTGCACATGGACGGCAACGGCTGGTCCGACACCGGGCAGCACTTCACCGTCAGCCGCGGCGGCCACGTCCTGGAGGGACGGCACGGCAGCCTGGACCGGCTGCGCGCCGGCGACCGGCAGATGATCGCCGCGCACTGCCCGGGCGAGAACGGGCGGGCCATCGGCATCGAGAACGAGGGCACGTACGTCACCGAGACGCCGCCGGAGGAAATGCTCGACTCCCTCGCCCGGCTGTGCGCCGCGATCTGCCGGCAGTACGGGCTGCACGCCCACGACATCTTCGGCCACTGGGACTTCCGGGCCACGCTCTGCCCGGGCGCGATGTTCTACCGGGAGTTCCCGGCGCTGCGCCGCGCGGTGTTCAAGCAGCTCGGCACCAGGCTCGGCGACGTGCCGGCCCGCCGCTGGCCGGACATCTGGCGCTTCGTCGGCGGCCCGGTGGTCCAGGTCGCCCAGCGCCTGCTGACGTTCCGCGGCTACACCGTGCCGGTCACCGGCGTGTTCGACGCGGCCACCGTCGCCGCCGTGCAGGACTGGCAGGCACGCAACGGCATCCCGGTCGACGTCGACGCCACGCTGACCGCGCCGACCTGGGAGACCCTCGCCCCGGAGCTGGACCAGAAGTCCACCGGCGTCCCGGTGGCCGCGGCGCAGTTCATGCTCGCCGCCAAGGGCTACGCCGAGGTGATCGAGACCGGCGAGTACGACCACGCCACCCGCACGGCGGTGAAGGACCTCCAGCGCCTGCACGGACTACCGCCCAACGGCAAGATCAGCACCACCACCTGGTGCGCGCTGGTGGGGGGTGTGGTGCGCCAGTCGTTCCACAAGCACTGACGGCGCACCGGCGGGGAGAGCGGTGGGGGTGGCCACGGTGCCCCCCCCACCGCGGCG
>NZ_JAGPXV010000276.1:0-7521 GCF_018070405.1 Micromonospora sp. D75 | reverse complement strand
GACCGAGCGGGACTGGACCACGGTCGACCTGGTGCATCGCGAGTCCCCGCTGGTGTTCCACGCGCGCAATCCGTTCCCGCCCGGCGGCGTGGTCGAGGACGCCGCGACCGGGGCGGCGGCCGCCGCGTTCGGCGGTTACCTGCGCGAGATGGGCCTGGTGCGGCCGCCCGCCACTGTCACCGTGCGGCAGGGCGAGGACATGGGCCGCCCGAGCCTGCTCACCGTCGGCATCCCCGCCGATCCCGGCGCCGGGATCGCGGTGACCGGCACCGCCGTGCCGATCCCGGCGGATGACGTCGGATCCGGGTCGGCTCGTTCGTAGGACGGGTGAGAGGCGGCCGGACCGGCCGCCCGGACAAGGGAGTCATGGCATGCCGCGGTACCTGATCTCATTCAACGACGGCGCGATGGACCACATCCCCGCGGAGGAGATCCCCCAGGTGGGCAAGGACGCGCACGCGGTCATCCAGGAGGCCGTGAACGCTGGCGTGTTCGTGTACGGCACTGGGCTCGAACGTCAGCAGGCGAGCATCGTGGGCACGGACGGGGTGGTCACCGACGGGCCGTTCCCGGAGACCAAGGAGGTCATCGGCGGGTTCGTGGTCCTCGACGTGGCCTCACGCGACGAGGCGCTGAAGTGGGCCGCCAAGATCGCCGTCTCGTGCCGCTGCGCCCAGGAGGTCCGGGAGGTCATGCCCGACCCCGAGACGGAGGCGATGCTCCGCGCGGCGGGCCGCTGACCGGTCCGATGTCGACGCGACGACGGTGGGCGGGGCACCCGGACGGAGGCCATGCCTACCATGATCGCTAGCCTCGTGCGGTGAAACGTGAACTCGCCGCGCTCTCCCTGCTGTTCGTCGTCTCCGCGTGTGCGCCCTCGGAACCCACGCCGTCGACGTCCGCCACCCCGTCGTCGTCCGCGTCGGCCTCGGCCGCTCCTCAGGCCGGCTCGACCGCGCCCGCGGACAAGGTCGCGGCCGGTGCGTGCAACATGGTGGCCCGGGTGGTCGAGCAGCAGGACGTCCGCTTCACCTCGAACTCGCCGATCGCCATGCGTGCCCGCAAGGCGGCCGACCCGGGCGTCCGGGACGCCGGCGAACGGCTGGCGGTGGCGGCGAAGGAATCCGGGGACATGTTCGTCCGCAACGACCCGAACGAGGACACCGGCCCGGTCGACGCCCGTATGGCCGAGGCGCAGCGCGGGCTCCTGTCCGCGTGCACGGCGCTGTTCGGGCCGCAGCCGTGGCCGTTCGCCCCGTCGCCGACACCGACCACCTGAGCCGCGGCGCTGATGCCGGCTCATGCCGGGCCGGCGGCCCCGGCGATGGCGAGTGTGTGCTGATATTCGCGCCAGTGGGCCAGCTTGCCGTCCCGGGTCCGCAACACCCCGATGAACGGCGCGGACGCGGTCACCCCGGTCACCGTGTGTGTGCCGACGAGTTCGTACTCGACCACGATCACCTCAGGGTCGGCGGTCTCGTGTACGACCACACCGCGGCAGTCGTCGAACCGCACCGGGAAGGACGCCCGGCCCGCTCGCGTGTACTCGAGAACGGGTTGCTTCCCCTCAGTGCGCGTCGGGTGGCCGGGCACGGCGAAGGGCGTCTCGATCACCACGTCGTCGGCCAGCGAATCCGCCTCGAACGTGGGCAGGTTCGCCAGCCACCTGGCGCGCATGCTCTCGAAGATCTGCTGCGGTGTCATGCCGGCCTCCGCGATAATGAGTCGTGACTCGACTTGTATCACAGAATAATGAGTGGAGACTCACTTTGGTAGAGGGTCCGCCCCTGCGCGCCGACGCGCAACGCAACCGGGCACGCATCCTGGACGCCGCCGAGGCGGTCTTCGCCGAGTTCGGCGCCCGCGCCTCCACCGAGGAGGTGGCCCGCCGGGCCGGCGTCGCCATCGGCACGGTCTTCCGTCATTTCCCCACCAAGGAGGACCTGCTCGCCGCGCTCATGAAGCGACTGCTCGCACAGCTCACCGAGGAGGCGGGACGACACGACCTCTTCGGTTTCTTCAGACACACTGTGGCCCAGGCCGCCGCGAAGAAGACGGCAGTCGAACTGCTCGCCGGATCCGGCGTGGACATCCGGCTCCCGGATGCGGTAGGTCACCTGGAGGAGGCGATGGGCAGGCTGCTGCAACAGGCCCGGGCCGACGGAACCGTCGCCGACTCGGTACGGCTACCCGAGGTGATGGCGCTGCTCACCGGCATGTGCCAGGGCGCGCTGCACGGCGGATGGGACGAGCACCTGCAAGCCCGGACGCTGGCGGTCGTCTTCGCCGGCTTCGAGCGCGGCTGACGGTCCGGGATCACACCGCGATAAACCGGTTGGCCCGCCCGGCGAGCGCTGTTACCTTGCCGGTGGCCGTGCCGGAGAACGAGGGAGGTGGTACCCGTGACCGCAGTATCGACATGGGTGCTCCCCTCGGGGGTCACGGCCGGGCGATAGGTCGTCCGGGAGCGCCGTCGCACTCCCGAAAGGCACGACCATGCGCTTCACCTCCGAACAGCGCCTCGCCGACGGCGTCCGCGAACGCGAGTTCACCCTCGGCGAGATCCCGGGCATCCTGTGGACGCCCGCCTCCACGTCGGCGCCGGCCCCGCTGATCCTGCTCGGTCACCCCGGCGGACTGCGCCGGATGTATCCCCGCCTGGCGGCCCGGGCGCAGGGCTGCGTCGAACAGGGCTTCGCCGCCGCCACCATCGAACTGCCCGGCGGTGGCGACCGGCCCGCGTCCGCCGCCGCCGAGCAGGCCCGCGCCGACCTGCGCCGGGCACTGGCAGCCGGCGAGCGGGTCGCCGACGAGGTGGTCGACCGGCTCGTCCTGCCGCTGGTGGAGGAGGCGGTCCCGGAGTGCCGGGCCGCGCTGGACGCGCTCCTCGCGCTGCCCGAGGTCGGCGGCCCGGTCGGGTACGCCGGCGGGGTGATCTCGATCGGCGTACGGCTGGCGGTGGTCGAACCGCGCATCGTGGCCGCGCTCCTGTTCGCCGGAAGCTTCGTGCCGCGCGCCATCATCGAGGAGGCCCGGCGGGTCACCATCCCGCTGCACGTCCTGTTGCAGTGGGACGACGAGGGCAACGACCGGCGGATGGCGCTGGACCTGTTCGACGCCTTCGGCTCGTCGGAGAAGACGCTGCACGCCAACATGGGCGGGCACACCGGCGTGCCGTGGTTCGAGGGGGACGCCGCGAACCGGTTCTTCGCCCGGCACCTGAAGGCGGGCCCGCCGGTGGCGGTCTCGGCGGATCCGGGGGAGCGGACGCCGTCCGGCCAATAGGGTGATCGCATGGCGCCCGTGACCGGACTGGACCACGTCGTCATCGCCGTGTCCGACTGGCGGTCCGCCACCGACTTCTATCGCGACGTCGTCGGCGCCGAGGTGATCGGCGTCGGCGGCGACCGCGTCGCCTTCCGGATCGGCCCCCAACGGTTGAGCGTGCACGGGCCGGGTCTCGACCTCGGCGGCAACGTCGCCCGGATCCCCGTCCGTCCGGGCAACAGCGACATCTGTTTCGTCTGGGCGGGGCCGATCGAGGAGGCGGTGGCGCATCTGCGGCGGCACGACGTCGAGGTGGAGACCGGACCGGTCCGGCGGGTCGGCGCCGGCGGTGCCGGGACGAGTGTCTACTTCCGCGACCCGGACGGAAGCCTGCTGGAGTTCATCTCCTACCAGGAGAGGCCGTGACCGGTCAGAGCGGTGACACCACCAGCTCGACGTGCCGGGCCTCCGTCGCGTCGTCCACGGCGAACTGCAGCAGCCAGCGGCCCGGCGCCAACTCGATCTCGTCGTTGTCGTCGGCGTCGCCGACGTAGAGCCGCCCGGACGGGACGTCCAGTGTCACCTCGTACGGGTGCCCCGTGACGCGCTGCGACGTCACCCGGATGTCGAGGGTGACATCTGCCTCTCCCTCGTCCGCCACGGCGGCGGAGGCGACCACGACTGCGACGTGGTGCGTCGTGGCGAACACCGGCGCGTCCCCGGCGTGGAAGTCGATGTCGAAGTCGGTCTCGCAGAGGGCGTCGCTGAGGTAGACGGCACCCCAGTGGTAGGGGCGGACCCGGCGTACGCGTCGGTCGTCGGTCACGCGAGCCCGCCGACCGGCGGCGCCCAGGTCGGGCGCGGGATCAGACAGAACGGGTGACCGGCCGGGTCGGCGTACACGTGGTCGCCCGCCAGCCGCCGCGCGCCCAGCGCGAGCACCGCCGTACCGGCCGTGTCCTGGTCGTCGACCATCACGTCGAGGTGCATCTGCTGCGGCACCGCCGGATCCGGCCACGTCGGCGCAACCAGGTCGTCGACGCGCTGGAACGCCAGCCCGGACGCCGCCGTACCGGCCGACACCACGGCGAAGTCGTCGTCCGCGTACGTGATCGGGTCGCCGAGGACCGCGCTCCAGAAGCGTGCCTCGGCCATCGGGTCCGGGCAGTCGACGATCAGGTGGTGGAGTCTGCCGAGCGGCATCGCGATCACCTCGTCAGCTCAGCCGCAGGTCGTGTTCGGCGAGGGCGGCCTCGACGACGCCCAGCGCCTTCGGTCCCATGCCGTGCAGGCGGGCCAGCTCCGCGCGCGGTACACCGGCGAGCCGGCGCAGCGTGGTGTAGCCGGCCGCGGTCAGCGCCCGCGTGGCCGGCGCGCTGATCTTCGGCAGGCGGTCCAGGGACGACGTCATCGCCCGATGCTAGACCGCCACGGTGCGGCTCGCCTGCCCGTCCTTCGGCCCGTCAGGGACGGAATGGGGGAAAGACCCGACGGGCGTATCGGGGCGTTTCCGTATGGGACTCGGGTGGGACGCCGCTGAAGAATCGACAGGCATCCAAGACACCGGGAGGTGCCGTGTTCCGACGTACCGTGGCCGTCGCTCTGGCCGCGCTCACCGTCCTGGCGGGACTGCCCGGCGCGGCGCGCGCCGGGCTTCCGCCGCAGCGGCTCGTGTGGAGCGAGTGCGCCGACGACCTGCCGGACGTCCCGCCGGATGAACGCGTGCGGTGCGCCCGGCTGCGGGTGCCGGTGGACTGGGCCCGGCCGAACGGCCCGACGTTCGATCTCGCCGTGGCACGCCGGTCCGCGCGCCTGCCGGAGCAGCGGGTGGGCACGCTGGTGTTCGGGCCGGGAGGCCCCGGCGACTCGGGAGTGGAACGGATCCGCAAGGGCGACCGGTTCAGCGACGAGTTGCTGGACCGGTTCGATCTGGTCAGTTTCGACCCGCGTACGGTCGCCCGCACCGCCGCGCCCGTCTGCGCCCCGGATCCGGCCCTGCGCAAGCCGGCCGTCCCGCTGACCGGTCAGGCCGACTTCGACGCCGCGGTGGCCTACAACCAGGCGCTGTGGCGCAGGTGCCGTCCGACCAGCCCGGTGTTCGACCACGCCGACACGCTCAGCACCGTCCGTGACCTCGACGCGTTGCGGCGGGCGCTGGGGGAGCGGCGGCTGTCCTTCCACGGCAGCTCGTACGGCACGCTGCTGGGCCAGCAGTACGCCGAGCGGTATCCCGGCCGCGTGCGGGCGGTCGTGCTGGAGGGCGTGTTCGACCACAGCCTCGACGTGCGCTCCTTCGTGCGGACGCAGGCCGCCGCGTTGCAGGACTCGTTCGACGAGTTCGTGTCCTGGTGCGACAGGTCGCCGGAGTGCGTGCTCCACGCACGCGACGTGCGGGCGGTCTGGGCGCAGGCGCTGGCCCGCGCGGACCGGGGCGAGTACGCCCCCCGTACCGCCTTCGACGTCACCGCTGTGGCGCTCGGCCTGCTCGCCGGTCCGCGTTGGCCGCAACTCGCGGTGATCGTGCGGGACATGGCCGCCGGTACGCCGCCACCGGAAGTGAATCTCCCGGTCTCCGTCGCGGCGTTCTGCGCGGACTGGCCGGCGCAGGTACGCGACTACGCCGCGTACGCCGGCGTGGTCCGGGACGCCCGGGCCGTCGCCCCGGACGTCCGGTACGGCGCCGGCCTGCTGGCCGTGCAGACGTGCCTGGGCTGGCCGTCCCCGGTCCGCAACCCGCCGCACGAGCTGAACGTGCACACCCGCACGCCGCTGCTGCTGCTCAACGCCCGGCACGATCCCCGCACCGGCTACGCCTGGGCCGTGAACGTCGCCCGGCAACTCGGCCGGCACGGACGCCTGGTCACCTACGAGGGCTGGGGCCACGGCACCTACCAGCGCACCGACTGCACGACCGCGGTGGTGGACCGGTACCTCGTCGACCTGACCGTGCCCGCCCCGGGCACACGATGCCCGGCGAGCTGACCGCTGCTGGACCGCCGGTGCGGCAGGTTGACGCGACCGCCGGACAGGCCGGCGACGCAACACGTACAGCCGATCAGAACCTCGTCAACGGTCGCCGAGCAGTCCGCGTCCGGCCATGAAGGCGCGCAGCGTCCCGGCGTCCTCGGCGGACATCAGCCACCGGGGGATCACCGTGGCCGGCATCCGTCCCACGTACACGATCCAGAAATCCGGGGTCTCGGTGACCCGCTCGACGCCGTCCCAGGCGATGCCGCCGGACTCCGAACCGCTGCGCATCATGATGTTACGGTCGTCGATGTCGTAGCCGCCCTCGACCGCGTAGCCGCCGGACCGGCGTCGGGCCCGCCAGCGCACCCACGGCGCGTACAGCATCGACAGCACGCCGGCCACGATCAACGCGGTCCACAGCGACGCGAAGCGGCCACCCCGCTCCGACGCCTGCGAGGCGATCCAGCCGATCACCCCGATCGCGGCGAGGGCCGCGCCGATGTAGCCGAAGCGGCGCAGCCGGGCGGCGGCGAGCGCGGCGGCCACGCGGGCCGGATAGGCGGGGTCGGCCGGTACGGCGAAACGGATCTGCACGCCCGAACGATAGTGCCCCGCCCGCCTGTCCCGGGCCGGACCCGCGCCGGTAGCCGGTCAGATCCGGCGCAGCACCAGCGTCACGAACCCCAGCACGCCGCGGTATCCGCGCAGCCACTGGTCCCGGTGCTCCCGGGCGGTGGCGAGCGCGCCGGCGGCATCCGGGTGACCCGGGTTGTCCAGTGCCCACTCGGTCAGCGAACCGGTCCACGACCACTCGTAGTCGTCCCACTCGGCGGCGTCGCTGACGTGCGCGTACACCGGGGTCCAGCCGGCCTGCTCGGCGGCCGCGACCAGACCGGCGAGGTCGGTGTGGGCGTCGGGTTTCGCGCCCAGTGCCGCCAGCGCCTGCGGCGTCGGCGGCACCTGCCAGAACCCCTCACCCACCATCAGGACGCCGTCGGCGTTCACGTGCCGCCCGGCCAGATCCAGCGTCTCGCCGAACCCGCCGAACGCGTGCGTCGACCCGACACAGAGCACCAGGTCGTAGTCGCCGTCCGGCACGTACGACCGGGCGTCGCGCTCGTGCAGCGTGAGCCGGTCGGCGAGGCCGCGCACGGCGGCGGCCTCCGTGGCGCGTTCCAGCGCGTACGGGTTGAGGTCCACGCCGTCGGCGTGCCCGTCCGGGTGGTGCGCGAGGGCCTGTAACGCCCAGGCGGCCTCGCCGCAGCCCAGGTCGAGAATCCGGGC
>NZ_JAGPXV010000275.1:0-7524 GCF_018070405.1 Micromonospora sp. D75 | reverse complement strand
GCTGCACACCGTGGTCGGCGCCGGCAAGGGCGAGGGCTCGATGGACGCCGGCAACATGCTCAAGCCGATGCTGGCGCGCGGTGAGCTGCGGATGGTCGGCGCGACCACGCTCGACGAGTACCGCGAGCACATCGAGAAGGACCCGGCGCTGGAGCGCCGCTTCCAGCCGGTGCTGGTCGGCGAGCCGACCATCGAGGACACCATCGGCATCCTGCGCGGGCTCAAGGAGCGCTACGAGGTGCACCACGGCGTACGCATCACCGACGCCGCGCTGGTCGCCGCCGCCGCGCTCTCCGACCGCTACATCACCGACCGGTTCCTGCCGGACAAGGCGATCGACCTGGTGGACGAGTCCGCGTCCCGGCTGCGCATGGAGATCGACTCGCGCCCGGTCGAGGTGGACGAGATCGAGCGGGCGGTACGCCGCCTGGAGATCGAGGAGATGGCGCTGGCGAAGGAGCCGGACGCCGCGTCCGCCGAGCGCCTGGAGCGACTGCGCAAGGAGCTGGCCGACAAGCGCGAGCAGCTCACCGCGCTGTCCGAACGCTGGCAGACCGAGAAGAGCCACATCACCAAGCTCTCCACCGCCAAGGAGGAGCTGGAGCGCCTCGGCGGCGAGGCCGAGCGGGCCGAGCGCGACGGCGAGCTGGAACGCGCCGCCGAGCTGCGGTACGGCCGGATCCCGGCGCTGCGGACCGAGCTGAAGCAGGCCGAGGAGGAACTGGCCCGGCTCCAGGCCGACGGCGCGATGCTCAAGGAGGAGGTCGGCGCGGACGACATCGCCGCGGTGGTCGCCTCCTGGACCGGCATCCCCGCCGGCCGGCTGCTCGAAGGCGAGACCGCCAAGCTGCTCCGGATGGAGGAGTCGCTGCGGGCCCGCGTCGTCGGCCAGGCCGAGGCGGTGGGCGCGGTCTCCGACGCGGTACGCCGCGCCCGGGCCGGCGTCGCCGACCCGGACCGCCCGACCGGCAGCTTCCTGTTCCTCGGACCGACCGGCGTCGGCAAGACCGAGCTGGCAAAGGCGCTCGCCGAGTTCCTCTTCGACGACGAGCGGGCCATGGTCCGCATCGACATGAGCGAGTACGGCGAGAAGCACTCGGTGGCCCGCCTGGTCGGCGCCCCGCCCGGATACGTCGGGTACGAGGAGGGCGGCCAGCTCACCGAGGCGGTACGCCGCCGCCCCTACTCGGTGATCCTGCTCGACGAGGTGGAGAAGGCCCACCCGGACGTCTTCGACGTACTGCTCCAGGTGCTCGACGACGGCCGGCTCACCGACGGTCAGGGTCGCACCGTGGACTTCCGCAACGCGATCCTGATCCTCACCTCGAACCTGGGCTCGTCGGTGATCAGCGACCTGACGCTCACCGAGAACGAGCGCCGGGAAGGTGTGCTCGCGGTGGTCCGGTCGCACTTCAAGCCGGAGTTCCTCAACCGGCTCGACGACATCGTGGTGTTCGCCGCGCTCCAGGGCGAAGACCTGCGTTCGATCGTGGACATTCAGCTCGACCGGATGCGCCGCCGACTGGCGGACCGCCGGTTGGGCCTGGAAATCACCGAAGCGGCCCGTACGTGGCTGGCCGAGCACGGGTACGACCCGATCTACGGCGCCCGCCCGCTGCGCCGGCTGGTGCAGTCGGCGATCGGCGACCAGCTCGCGAAGGCGCTGCTGGCCGGTGAGATCCGCGACGGCGACACGGTCCGCGTCGACCTGTCCGACACGAAGGAGTCCCTGGCGGTCACCGCCGCCTGACCCGCTCCTGCGAAGGCCCGGCCGTCTTGGCCGGGCCTTCGCCGTTCCCGGCCGCGCCCTGCTCGTGGAGGTTGTTAACAAGGGGCCCTTCCTCTACCGGAGGCGTTAAAAGGGGGCCCTTCCTTGCGGTTGGAGGGGGTGGCGGGGTGGGCACATAGTGGGGCATGAGTGCGTGGGAGCGGGAACTGGACGAGGCGGCGCGGGAACTCGACGGCGCGGACACCCTCGCCTTCGGCGGGGTGGGACTGGCGGGGCAGGTGCTGCCCGCGACCGAGGCGTACCGACGGCTGGAACAGGGGTTGCGGGAGCACCCGGAGGCGGCCCGCAAGCGGGTCGACAAGCTGCTCCGCAAGGGTTCCCCGGCCGGCCGGGCGTACGCGGCCACGTTGCTGGAGGCGGTCGACCCGGCCGCCGGGCGGGACGCCTGGGCGCGGCTGCGCGACGACGACGGCGAGTTCACCACGTTCTCCGGCTGCCTCATGGGCCGCGCCACGCTGGGTGAATACGCCGCCGACCGGCTCGCCGATGCCGAAGGTAGCTGAGCGCACACTCAGCGAACGGGACTTCAGAAGGCGTGCGTGCGGTTGTTACCGTTCCCGCCGAGCACGTTGGGGAGGCGGTCGTGAACGGTTCGTTGGCGTACGTGGTGACCACGCTGGGGTGCCTCGTCGGGGTGGCCGGTGTGGTGATCGCCGTGATCGCGGTACGGAAGTCCCGGTCGGAGTCCGGCCCGAAGACGAAGGCGGCGCCGGGTGACCCGTTCCGGGACCGGGACGCCGACGCGCTGCGGGGCGACCCGCGCGCGCTCAAGCCCGGCGACATCGTCGAGATCCGCTCGGTGCCGTACACCGTGCGCGGCTCGGTGCACCTGGTCGAGGGTGGCTGGAGCTGGGCGGAGCACCTGCTCGACGACGCGGGCGGGGTGAAGCGCTGGCTGTCCGTCGAGTCCGACCCGGATCTGGAGCTGGTGCTCTGGACCAGCGAGCCGTCAGCCACCGTCACGCCGGGCGCCCCGACGCTGGAGATCGCCGGCCGCCGCTACAACTGGGACGAGTCGGGCCAGGCCCGGTACACCGCGACCGAGGGCACCGGCCTCGATCCGCACGGCACCATGCGCTACTACGACTACCAGGCGCCCGGCGGTGCGCGGCTGTCGTTCGAGGCGTACGGGGAGGCCGGCTGGGAGGTCAACCTCGGTGAGGAGCTGCGCCGCGCCGAGGTGATGATCTACCCGCAGGGCGGCCCGGAGACGGTGCGCTGACGTGCTCGTCTGCCTGGACGCGCCCTACGTCGACACCAGCGCCGCCGATCTGAGCCTGGCCCTGGGCGGCCCGGAGCTGCCGGCGCTCGCCGTACGCGACATCGACCTGCCCGGGCTGCCCCGGCTGCGGCTGCGCCTGCTCGGCGCCTCCCACCAGGTGGTGCTCGGCGGGCTCACGGAGACGGTCGCCTGCCTGCCCGGCCGCCCGCCGCACCTGCCGGACGCGCTGCACGACGAAACGACCGGCTACCGGTTCATGGCCGCTGTGCTCCGGCCGGACGGCGACGGCCTGCGTACCCGGGTCGCGGCGCTGCGCGCCGAACTCGCAGACGACCCGTACGCGCTGATCGGGGTCTTCCCCGGCGACGAGGACGCGGTCACCGCGCTCTCCGTCCGGCCCCGGCCGCCGGACGGCGTGCTCGCCTGGCGTACCTGGCACGTCTACCCCCAGACGAACGAGCTGGTCCTGACCGAGACCGTGGTGGAGGAGCTGTGACGTACCGACGGTGGTTCGTGGTGGGCGTGGCGGTCGCCGTCATCGGCGCGCTCATCGCCACCTTCACGATCTTCTACGGCAACTTCTCGCCCCGGGGCTACGTGGAGGACAACTTCTCCCGCGCCTCCGGGCGGGACATCGGCTCGAACGCGATCGCGTACACCTCCCGGAAGACGCCGAGCGAGGTGTCCAAGCAGATCACCGACGCCTGGAAGCCGGCCGACCAGTACGTCGACGGCAGCGGGGTCTACCTGCGCTACGACGACGACTCGGTGGTGATCCTCCCGCTCGCCGTCGGCTCGGTGATCCTGCTGGAGAAGATGACCACCGCCTACCCCCGCTACCACACCGTCGTCGGCAACAGCTGGGGCTGGGGCCGAGGCAGCACGGTCCGGGGCGGCGGCCCCGGTTCCGGTAAGTAGCCCCCTTCGCCCCCTCACCCTGGAGTCTTCTGTGCAGCATCTCGTCACCGATCTGCTGGTCACCCTCGCGTACGGCGTGGTCGGCGTCGTTCTGATGGCCATCGGTTACGTCCTGGTCGACGTGGCCACCCCGGGCAAGCTTCACGAGCTGATCTGGGTCGAGCGCAACCGCAACGCGGCGCTGTTGCTCTCGTCGAACCTGGTCGGGGTGGGCACCATCGTGGTGGCCGCGATCGTGGCCAGCGACAACGACTTCCGGCTGGGGCTGATCGGCGCGGGCGCGTACGGCATCCTCGGCCTGGTGATCATGGCGGTGGCGTTCATGCTGCTCGACGCCGCCACTCCGGGCAAGCTCGGTGAGCTGCTGGTCGATCCGGAGCCGCACCCGGCGGTGTGGGTCTCGGCCACCGTGCACCTCGCCACCGGCGCGATCATCGCAGCCGCAATCATCTGATGAGCGGAAAGCCCGCACAGCATTCGGCGGGGAAGGACAAACGCAGCCAGACGGTGATCTGGTCCGTGGTCGTGGGGGTCGTGGTCGTCGTCTGCGCCGTCGGCGCGTTCAGCGGCGACTCGGACACCTCCGTCCCCGCGCCGGCCGCCGACGAACGCTCCGGCACCGTGCCGATCCTCCGGGCCGCCGCCGACAGCCAAGGCATCTGCTACGGCTGGGAACTGCTCGACGTGTACGACGAGGTGAGCGTCGGCTCCAACCTCGGCGACGGCACCACAGTCGTCGACGCGCCCGGCTGCGCGCGCTGGATCGCGGTCTCCGCGAACGTCAGGTACACCTCGTCCAGCAGCGAGTCGGAGGACTCCGCCACGATCCGGATCAAGGGGTCGGACGACATCGAGTTCGCCGACCTCGCCGCGATCGAGACCCGGCTGGGTCGCTTCGGGCTGGACGAGGACGCGTTCCTCGACGACCCGGGCTGGGCCGTCACCCGGGCCGCCACGATCCTGCCGCTGCTCGCCGCCGAGCGCGGGCTCGCCGAGCCGGCCGCGACGCCCACCGCCGCGCCGTCCACCGCTGCCGCGCCGCTGCCGGACGCCGGCAACGACTTCTGGCGGGACCGCTGGGCCTACCTCCTCAGCTCGGTCGGACTGTTCCTGCTCGCCGCGCTGTTCCTCGCCGTGGGCGTGCGGCAGCGCCGCAGCCACCGGGGACGGGTGCCCGCGCAGCGTGCCGGGGCGGGAGCCGCCGGACGTACCCGGAGCAGACGGTGACCGCCGACGTGGCCGCACGGCCGCGGTGGCGCCTGGCCCGCGCGGCGGTCCTGCTCGCGGTCTTCGTCTGCGCGGCCTGCGGCCTGGTGTACGAGCTGGCGCTGGTCGCGCTCGGCAGCTACCTGATCGGCGACACGGTCGGTCAGGCGTCGATCGTGCTCGGCGTGATGGTCTTCGCGATGGGCGTCGGCGCGCTGGTGGCGAAGCCGTTGCAGTCCCGGGCGGTGGTCTCGTTCGCGGTGATCGAGCTGACGCTGGCGCTGCTCGGCGGCCTCTCCGTGCTCGGCCTCTACGCCGCGTTCGCCTGGCTCGACCTGTACGGCCCGGCGCTCGTCGGCACCGCGTTCGTGCTCGGCCTGCTGATCGGCGCGGAGATCCCGCTGCTCATGGTGATGCTGCAACGCATCCGGGAGCAGTCCGCGGGCAGCGCGGTGGCCGACCTGTTCGCCGCCGACTACGTGGGCGCGCTGCTCGGCGGGCTGGCCTTCCCGTTCCTGCTGATCCCGGTCTTCGGCCAGCTCAAGGGCGCGCTCGTGGTGGGCGCGGTGAACGCGGTCGCCGGGGTCGCGCTCGTCTTCACCGTGTTCCGCGCCGACCTCAGCCGCCGGGCGCGGGCCGCGCTGGGCGTGGCCACCGCCGTGGTCGGCCTGCTCCTCGGGTACGCCTGGGTGACCGCCCACGACTTCGAGGTGACCACCCGCCAGCAGCTCTACCGCGACCCGGTGGTGCACGCCGAGCGCAGCCGCTACCAGGAGATCGTGCTGACCCGGTCGGTGCCCGAGCCCGGCCGCTCCGACACCGACCTGCGGCTGTTCCTCAACGGCGACCTGCAGTTCAGCTCGATCGACGAGTACCGCTACCACGAGGCGCTCGTGCACCCGGCGATGCGCGGGGCGCACGGCGACGTGCTGGTGCTCGGCGCCGGGGACGGGCTGGCCGCGCGGGAGATCCTCAAGTACCCGGACGTGCGTTCGGTGACGCTCGTCGACCTCGACCCGGCAGTGGTCGAGCTGGCCCGCCGCGAGCCGCAACTGCGCGAGCTGAACGGTGGCTCGCTCACCGACCCCCGGGTACGGGTGCTCAACCTGGACGCGTTCGCGTGGCTGCGTACCGCCACGGACCGCTTCGACGTGGTGATCGCCGACCTGCCCGACCCGGACGAGACGGCCACCGCGAAGCTCTACACGATCGAGTTCTACACGCTGATCCGGCCGGTGCTGGCCCCCGGCGGGCGGCTCGTCGTGCAGTCCGGGTCGCCCTACTTCGCCCCCCGGTCGTACTGGTCGATCGAGCGGTCGATCCGCGAGGCCGGCTTCGCCACCGTGCCGTACCACGTCGACGTGCCGAGCTTCGGCGACTGGGGATTCGTGCTCGCCGCGCCGGGTGACGTGGCGCCGGAACTGGCGCTGCCGGACGACAGGCCGCCGCTGCGTTTCCTCACCCCGGAGGTGGTGGCCGCCGCCGCCACGTTCCCCGCCGACCGGGCCCGGCTGGACATGCCGGCCAACACGTTGTTGCGACCGAGGGTGCTGGACTACGCCCGCGAGGAGTGGCGCGGCTACTAGGTTTCGGGGCATGCCACCCGAATCGCCGCGCTACCGGCCGGGGATCGGCTGGCTGGTCCGCCGGCTGCCGACCCGGGCGATCCAGGCTGCGTCCTACCTCCAGGCGTTCGTGCTCTCCGGCGTGGTCACCGTGCTGGCCGTACGCGCGTACCTGAAGGCCGCCGACTATCCACAGCTCGGCGGCGGCGGGCTGCACATCGCGCACGTGCTCTGGGGCGGCCTGCTGCTCGCCGTGGGTCTGGGCATCCCGCTGGTCTTCCTCGGCGGTGGCGCCCGCAGCGGCGGAGCGGTGATCGGCGGCATCGGGTTCGGGCTGTTCATCGACGAGGTGGGCAAGTTCGTCACCACCGGCACCGACTACTTCTACGCCCCCGCCGCCGCCATCATCTACGTCGCGTTCGCGCTGCTGGTCCTGCTCACCCAGGCGGTACGCGGGCGCACCGGCCGCTCCCGGCTCACCCCCGCCGAACGCACCGCCAACGCGCTGGACGTGGTGCTCAGCGGCCTGCCCGGCGGATTGACCGACAGGCGGCGGATCGCCGTGCTGCGTCTCGTGCAGGGCACCGGACCGGCCACCGAGACGGCGGTGGCGCAACTGCTGGACGCCGTACCCCGCCGGGAGCCGCCGCCGGTGCGGTTCTGGCAGCGAGCGGCGGACCGGGCCCGGCGTCTCGCCGTCTGGGCGGCCGGACGCCGCTGGCTCATCTGGCCGGTGGTGGTCTATCTGGTGGTGGAGCCGGTGCTCACCGTGCTGGCCGTGTTCCTCGACGGCGTGACCGGGCACCTGGGCGAGGAACGGGAGT